>JACRCR010000187.1 GCA_016218925.1 Deltaproteobacteria bacterium
ACCTCAAAGTGCTGACCACCTATTCGGTGGCCGCGGTGCTGATCGGCGTCAACTGGCTGGTCTTCATCTGGGCGGTCAACGCCGGCTTCATCGTCGAGACCAGCCTGGGCTACTTCATAAACCCGCTGATCAGCGTGCTGCTCGGCGTGGTCGTGCTCGGCGAGCGGCTGCGCCCGCTGCAGTGGATACCGATAGCGCTGGCCACCAGCGGCGTGCTGTACGTCTCGATCGCCCACGGTTCGGTGCCGTGGATCGCGCTGCTGCTGGCCACCACATTCGCGCTCTACGGCCTGGTCAAGAAGACCGCGCCGCTCGGCTCGGTCTACGGACTGACGCTGGAAACCGGACTGCTGGTGGTCCCGGCCTCGCTATTTCTCCTCTACCACGACGCAGCCGGCGACGGCGCGTTCCTGCATCAGGCCGCGGGCTTCGACGCACTGCTGGTGGGAGCCGGGGCGGTCACCACGGCGCCGCTGCTGCTGTTCGCTTCGGCGGCGCGGCGCATCCCGCTGCTGTGGATGGGCATCTTGCAGTACATCGCGCCGAGTCTGTCGCTGCTGCTCGGGGTTCTGGCGTATGGAGAACCGTTCTCGCGCGATCAGGCGATCGGGTTCGGACTGGTGTGGACGGCGCTGGCCTTCTTCGCGATCGAAGGCGTGGCGGCGCACCGGGCGACGTTCGTCGCGGCGCCGCCGGAGTAGCGGCGCAGCCGATCGGAGCGTGCCGGAGCAGACCGGGCGCCGCAGCGCCGGAGTAAGGGCGCGCAGGCAGCGCGTGCCGGAGCAGACCGGCCGCGGTCGCCCTGAGCAGCAGTCCTGGTCGCCGGGGCAGTGCTGGGTCGCCGCCCCTCGCTGTAACCCCGCGTAAACCCTCGCCTGGAGCTGATTGATAATCCGATTGCCAATTAGCACGAGCGGGGCGATAACCTCTCCATGATCAGTAGGGTCCTCGAGGGCAGGCTGCGCGATCTGGCCGCCAAGTTCCCCGTCGTCACGGTCACCGGGCCGCGACAGTCCGGCAAAACCACGCTGTGCCGCGCCGTCTTCGCCGACAAACCGTACGTCTCGTTGGAAGCGCCCGACGTGGCCGAGTTCGCGCGCCGCGACCCGCGTGGCTTCCTCGGCGAGCGCCAGGGCGGCGCCGTGCTGGACGAGATCCACCGGGTTCCGCAACTGCTGTCATACATACAGACGATGGTCGATGAGGATCCGCGCCGAGGACGCTTCGTGCTCACCGGCTCGGCCAACTTCGCGCTGCTTCACTCGATCGGACAGTCACTGGCCGGTCGCACCGCGCTGCTCGAACTGCTCCCGCTGTCGCTGGAGGAAGTACGACGTTTCGGGCAGCCGCCGCTGGATCTCTTCGATCTGCTGTGGCGCGGAAGCGCGCCCGCTCTCCACGATCGCAATCTCGCCCCCGCCGACTGGTATCCGAGCTACGTCGCCACCTACGTCGAACGCGATGTACGGACGGTCCTCAACGTCGTCGACCTGATCGCGTTCCAGACCTTCTTGCGACTGTGCGCCGGCCGCAGCGGTCAACTCGTAAATCTCGCATCGCTCGGCGCGGACGCCGGCATCACACACGCCACCGCCAAAGCGTGGCTGTCGGTGCTCGAAGCAGGCTATATCGCCTGGCGGCTGCCGCCCTTTCACACCAACCTCGGCAAGCGACTGGTGAAGACCCCGAAGCTGCACTTCTTCGACACCGGTATGCTGTGTTACCTGCTCGGCATCCGCTCGCCCGACCAGCTTCGCGACCATCCGCTTCGCGGTGCGATCTTCGAGACCTGGGTTGCCTCCGAGATCCGCAAGTCCCGCGTCCACCGCGGTCTGCCGGCGTCGATGACCTTCTTCCGCGATCGCAAAGGCAGCGAAGTCGACGTCGTGATCGAACTGGGAAAATCTCTTGTCGGCGTCGAGGCGAAATCGGGACAGACCGTGGCGGGCGACTTCTTCGCAGGACTGGCGATCTTCGCGGATCTCGCGCAGGCCGCCCGTCCCAAACGAAGCGTCAGCGGATTCGTCATCTATGGAGGCGACCAGCAACAAGATCGCGCTGCCGCGCGTGTAGTGCCGTGGTCCGGGCTGGACGGCTGCAGGTGGTGGAGCGACGAGGAACGGGCCGGCTGAGACGGCGGGTCGAGCCGTCGCGAGCGACGATCCGCCGCGCGCCGCGTCCGAGCCGTTACCCAGCGCACTTGAACCGACGCTGCCGCCCGGATACCAGAGGCGCCATGGCCAATCCCACAGCAACCTTCGAAACCTCCAAGGGCAATTTCACCGTCGAGCTGTACGCCGACAAGATGCCGATCACGGCCGGCAACTTCGTGTCGCTCGCCAAGAGCGGCTTCTACGACGGACTGCACTTCCACCGCGTCATCAGCGGCTTCATGATCCAGTTCGGCTGTCCGCACAGCAAAGACCCGAACAGCTCGCGGGCCGGCACCGGCGGACCGCCGCACGGCACCATCGCCGACGAGCATCCCGCCGACTTCAAGGCCTCCAACGAGCCCGGCACCCTGTCGATGGCCAACACCGGGAGCCCGAACAGCGGCGGCTCGCAGTTCTTCATCAACACCGTCCACAACTCCTTCCTCGACTGGTTCTCGCCCGGCGCCTCCAAGCATCCGGTGTTCGGCCGCGTAACCGCGGGGATGGACGTGGTGACGTCGATCGAGAAGACGCGCACCGGGCCGGGCGATCGTCCGGTGGAGCCGGTCAAGGTCAGCCGCATCACCGTTACGCAGTAGCGCCGCACCGCCGCAGCCGGCGCAGCCAACCAGCGAGGAACGCATCGATGAAGACCCGCATCACCGAACTGTTCGGCATCAAGCACCCGATCATCCAGGGTGGTATGCACTACGTCGGCTACGCCGAGATGGCGGCGGCGGTATCCAACGCCGGCGGACTCGGCATCCTGACCGCGCTGACCCAGCCCGATCCCGAGCATCTGGCCAAGGAAATCAAGCGCTGCCACGAGATGACCGACAAGCCCTTCGGAGTGAACCTGACGATCCTTCCGATGTTCACCGCGCCGCCCTACGAGGAGTTCATGCGCGTCATCATCGAGGGCGGCGTGCGCATCGTCGAGACGGCGGGGCGCAGCCCCGAGGCCTTCATGCCCACGCTCAAGCAGTTCGGCGTCAAGGTGATCCACAAGTGCACCTCGGTCCGCCACTCGCTCAAGGCCGAGCGCATCGGTTGCGACGCGGTCAGCGTCGACGGTTTCGAGTGCGCCGGACATCCCGGCGAAGATGACATCCCGGGTCTGATCCTGCTCGCACGCGCGGCCGAGGAACTGAAGATCCCGTACGTCGCCTCCGGCGGTATGGGCAATGCGCGCAGTCTGGTGGCCGCGCTTGCGCTTGGCGCCGACGGCATCAACATGGGCACGCGCTTCATGGCCACGGTGGAAGCCCCGATCCACCAGAACGTCAAGCAAGCGCTGGTCGACGCCGACGAACTCTCGACACGTCTGATCATGCGCTCGCTGCGCAACACCGAGCGCGTGCTGACCAACGACGCGGTCGAGAAGGTCCGTGAGATCGAGAAGCAAAAAGGCGCGGCGCTGACGATCGAAGACATCCGGCCTTTCGTGGCCGGCACCCAGAACCGCAAGGTGCTGCAGGACGGCGAACTCGAAGCCGGCGCGTGGAGCTGCGGAATGGTGGCGGGGCTGATCCACGACATTCCGACCTGCAAGGACCTGATCGAGCGCATCGTCTCGGAAGCCGAAGACATCGTGCGCAACCGGCTGGTGAAGCTGTTCGCGAACTGAACACTGAACGAACGTGACGTCGGGCCGCGCGGGAGACGCCGCGCGACCCCCGGCCACCCCGCAGTGGCGAGGCACGCCGCCCGTCACCTGAACTCGCGAATCACTCCGAGGAAGATCTCTCCGTACGCTTCGAGCTTCTTCTCGCCTACGCCGCCGATGCATGCCATCAATCCGAGCGTGGCCGGCTTGACGGCGGCCATCTCCACCAGCGTACGATCGTGAAAGATCACGTAGGGCGGCACGCCGCGCGCGCGAGCCAGTTCCAGGCGCCTGGCCTTTAGCGCGGCGAACAGATCACGATCGGGCTCGGCGCCGAGCACCGCGTCGATCGAGCGACCTTTGGGCGTCTTCTTCCTGCCCGCCACCCGTTCGATCTTTCGCTCGCGACGCAGCCGCACCTGCTGCCCCTCGCGCAGCACCGGCCACGCCTGCGGCGCAAGCCGCAAACCGCCGTGCTCGATCTCCACTTCGACCAGGCCACCGGCGACCAGTTGGCGGTAGACGCTGGTCCACTCGCGCGTGTCCAACTCGCCACCGATGCCGAACGTCGAGACCATGTCGTGGCCGTTGCTTGTGACCTTGGGATCGTCGGCGCCGGTCAGCACCGCGGCCAGGTAGGCCGCGCCGAAGCGCTGCCCGGTGCGATAGATGTTCGACAGCGCCTTCTGCGCAACCACGGTGCCGTCGTAGCAGTCGACCGGATTGAGGCAGGTGTCGCAGTTGCCGCAACCGCCGGCGTGCTGCTCGCCGAAGTAGCGCAGCAGCACCGCGCGGCGGCACTCGCCGCTCTCACAGTAGCCGAGCAGCGCGTTCAGCTTGAGGTTCTCGACGCGCTTGCGCTCGGGCGGTGACTCCGAGCGCTCGACCAGGCCGCGGATCGCGACCACGTCGCCGTAGCCGTAACACATCCACGCGTCGGCCGGCAGGCCGTCGCGACCGGCGCGGCCGGTCTCCTGGTAGTAGGCCTCCAGGCTCTTGGGCAGGTCGAGATGGGCGACGAAGCGCACGTCGGGTTTGTCGATGCCCATGCCGAACGCGATCGTGGCCACCATCACCACGCCGTCCTCGCGCAGAAAGCGTTGCTGATTGGCGCTGCGCACCGAGTTGTCGAGTCCGGCGTGATAGGGCAGCGCCTGGATCCCGCGCGTGGCGAGCCACTCGGCGGTCTGGTCCACTTTGCGACGGCTCATGCAGTAGACGATGCCGCTCTCGCCGTCGTGGCGAGAGGCCAGGAACGCGCCGAGCTGACGGCGCGCGTCGATCTTGTCGACGACTTCGTAGCGGATGTTGGGCCGGTCGAAACCGGCGACGAATACCGCCGCACCGGTCAGCCCGAGTTGTTCGATGATCTCGCCGCGGGTCGGCGCGTCGGCGGTAGCGGTCAGCGCGATGCGCGGCACGCCGGGGAAGCGCTCGGCCAGCACGCCCAGGCCGCGATACTCAGGGCGGAAATCGTGACCCCACTGGCTCACGCAGTGGGCTTCGTCGATCGCGAACAGCGCGACCTTGGCGCGACCGAGACTTTCGAGAAAGCCGTCGGTGACCAGACGCTCCGGCGCGACGTAGACGAGGTCCAGGCGCCCCGCCGTCATCTCGCCGATCACGCGCCACGCCTGGGCCGGCGGCAGCGACGAGTTCACCGCCGCTGCGCGCACGCCGGCTTCGCGCAGCGCCGCGACCTGGTCCTGCATCAGCGCGATCAGCGGCGACACGACCACTGCCACGCCGTCGCGCACCAGCGCCGGAATCTGGTAGCACAGCGACTTGCCGCCGCCCGTCGGCATCAGCACCAGCGCGTCGCCGCCGCCGCACACATGCTCGACGATGCACTCTTGCAGGCCGCGGAATTCGCCGTAGCCGAACACCTCGCGCAGGATCGACTTCGGGTCGCGGTCGGTGGTCATCGGAGTCGGTTCTCTTCGTCTACGTCGAAGCCGCGGCGCTGGCGTTGGCCGCGCGCGCTCGCGGCAGCCCCGCCGTGCAGTACGAGCCGCGTTTATGGATGGCGCAGCCGGGCGGGGCAAATAGCAACGGAGCGAAACCGACTCTTGCGGTGCATCAGAGACAGGAGAACCGGCGTGCTCCAATGACGGCGATGTAACGCTCGCCTTTTCGAGAGAATCGGTCAGTCCGCGCACTCCGCTCGCTTGCAGACTGCGTGATGTGCGACGACTCGAGCGCAGCCGTCGTAGCGATGCCCGTCAGGCGCGGTGGTGTGCGCGGTCTCGAACCTCTCGCCGCCGCGCAACAGCAACGCCGCGGCGGCAGCCGCAGCACCGTTGGCGCAATCGCTATTACACCCGTGGAATGATCCGCAGCGCGCGATGAGGAACGGGCGAAAAGAGGCCGGATTTTCCTTGCTCACGGCCGTACCTTCGTCTACTGTTCGCCCCATGGGCAACAGCGCCGGATTGCGTCGAATGGCGGCTCGAGAACGGGCCTCGAGTCTTGCGCCGGAGGGGTCGCGCGACGCCGTGCAGTCCGCGTTGTGGGATGCGTGCGCGGGGCGACCGGAAGCGCAGATGCGCGCGCAGGTCGCTTCAGCGTCGCACGCGGGACGGTCGGAAGTGCGATTGCGCGCGCCGATTTGCCTGCACGCTCTCACGGAACGTTCGATGGAGCGTTCAACGGGTGAAAGATGAGTCGTGACCTACTGCAACGGCTCTCGCGACAGCGGCGGCGGGAGGCAGCCGCCCTCATCCACGCAAGCCTGTTCCCGGGTGCCTGCTACCTGGCGGGGTACTCAGTGGAATGCGCTTTGAAGGCCTGCATCGCGAAGCAAAC
>JACRCR010000186.1 GCA_016218925.1 Deltaproteobacteria bacterium
AGCTTCGAGGTCGATCAGTAACACCACCAGATCCAGGCAGTCGCTGGTGCTGTCTTGTCCGTCCACGCTCAGCGTGTAGGTGCCGGGGGTGGTGAAGGCCGCGCTGATATCGAAGTTGTGACGATCCCACAGCGAGCCATTGGGAGCGCGGCTGGTGCCGGCGTCCGGCACCGACTCGCCGTCCCACAGGCCGCCTGCGTCGGGGACCGGCGCGCTTCCAGACGCCGACGAGAAGACCAGCGGGCCGTCATCGAACCCGCCTGCATCGAAGCGTTGGCCGTCGGCGCTGTGGGTCTGGGCGTTCACCGCCCCACCCTGGAACTGGATGCCTCCCAGCGTCGAGTGCCAGCCGGCGTCCTCGCCGGGGAAGCCGTCGGGGATGTTCGAATCGTTGCCGTCAAAGAACGCCAGATCGCGGTTGTTGGCCGGGTTGCCGTCGTCGAACAGCACGATCAGCGACGCGCCGTTGGCGCTGTGGCCGGTAAGAGCGCTCAGGCCCTCGACCAGATATGGGCCGTCGCCCGTCACCAGAGCCGTCACGTCGGCAACGAAGGCTCGGCTGGAACCACTGCCCCAGCAGTTGGTGGTGGCGTCACCGATGGAGGTCCCCAGGACAGGGCTGCCGCCAAGCGTGATGTTCGCGTTGTCGTAGACCGCCCCGGTACCGGAATTGTTGATCCCATGCCAGTACAGGTACGCCTTGGTGACGGTGCCGGTAACGCCGGCGAGCGTGATGGTTCCAGTGCCCCCGCCTACCCCGCCGACGGCGGCCGAAGTCCAGTCGGTATTCAGAGCCGCATGCTTGAAACTGACGGGTACCGCGTGGGCAACCGTCGCCGCAGCCAGCAGGCCTGCCGCAGCAAATAAAACGACGAAACGTCGCATGGAAATTCCCTCCCGTTGATGGCGGGGCCGCAACCCCTCTTCGGCAAATTCCGCGCGGTTCTTCGAATGAGACAACTGCGCGGCCGGTGCTGCTACTAGCGCTTGAAAGTCTATCGACTACCCCGGAGCGGAGCCGAGTCTAGCCCCGAGTGCCGGTGCGGTGCAATGCGGTTCGCCTTCCCCCCTGCCGCGGCCGCGTTGCCGACGCCCTCGACTGGCCAGGTGGGTCGGACTCAGGAGGTTCGATCCTCGGTCACCGGCCGCCTGCCGGCGCCGGGTTCTGCGGCCCCCGGCCACCGGTCCGGCCCGCAGGCGTCGCTCCCTTGCGCGCCAGCATCGTGATGTGCGCCGCGCGAAACGCTGGCGGTGTAACCGGCTGATACTCCTGCCTGACCCAGCCAAAGTTGGCGGGAACCCGGTTGCGGCTGAGCACGATGAGGTCGGGCATTGCGGCGCCTCGCAGAGGTCGAAAGCCATCGAGCAGACCCGAAGCGAGCAGATCGTCGTAGAGGAACCCGTACGGGGAGAAGTTGTCCTGGTGCAGCAGGCCCAGCAGATGCACCGGGCCGCAGGCCCAGACGCTTCCGTAACGCCGACGCGTCAGGTCGAGCTGCGCGGCCAGGGCGCGTTGATCCTCCAGTGTCCCCAGGCCGGGGCCGCGCGCGTGCCCGGTGGCAACGGCGTGGCGTAGCCCCAGCAGCGCCACCGCGGTCGCCGCGGCAACGAGTACCCAGTCGCTGCGGCCGCGCATCAGACGCTGCGCAAGCCCCCCAGCCGCCGCGCCGACACCGACTGCGAAGTACGGCTGCACGAACAGCAGATCCGGATGTGCCTGATGGTCGTAGAGCGTGAAGACCAGCGCACCATTGCCAGCCAGCAAGAGCGCCAGCCACGCAGGTCGCTCGCGCAGCTTCGCGAGGGTCCGGCGCGGCCTCAGCGCCAGCCACGCCCATCCCAGCGCCATCGCCGCCAGCGCCACGGCCGGCAGCGTGTGAATCCCCCCGCGCGCAATCGCGGTCGCGTCGCTGAGCACGAACCCGAATGATTCCGCCAGGTCGAGGCCACGATGCACGCTGTAGGTCGGCAGCACCAGTTCCTGGAAGAGTTGTGCGCCGGCGGCGCCGTGCCACACGAAGTAGCTCTCGTAGACGACCACCGGCACCAGCGCGCCAACAGCCAGACGCACGAGCCACGCAAACGGCTGCGGACGCGCCAGCGCCGCCGCGGCCAGCGCCGCCAGCACCAGCAACGTGGGTTGCCAGCACAAAAACGAGCAGGCCGCGGCCGCTCCGGCTAGCGCGGGACGCCGGTGCCGGTCGGCAAAATGGGCCAGTAGAACGAAGAACACGACGTAGACCTGCGGTCGCACTCCGGTCGCGCCTTCGACGAACAGTCCGCGCACCAGGAAGAGCAATCCGGCCGTGAGCACGGCTCCTGCCACGCCGCCGCCGAGGTCGAACGCAAGCAGCGCCGCCACAGCGACGCTCACGAGCACCGTTGCCATCCCCATCGTGCGCGCAGCGATCACGTCGTCGCCGCCAAGCGGGCGCGCCACCGCGATCGCCGCCGCGGCAATCAACGGACCGAGTTGGCTCTTCGAGTCAATCTGAGAAACGTGCGGCGGCCTGCCGCTGGCGGCGCGCTCGGCAATGTAGAAGTAGTGCTGGTTGTCCATCGCCAGCTCGGCTCTGGCGGGCTGATAGCTGCGGCAGATGCCAGCGGCCGCAAGTGCTGCCACCGCCGCAACCACCCATCGTGCTCGTGCGCGCATGGCCTTCCGCAGAGATCCGCTACACCGGGCGCGTGAGGTCTTCGAGGGCGAAACCCCACTCGGCCAGAATCGTCTTTTCGTCGGCGGCGCCGGCGGCCTTCTTGAAACGCGCACCCGAGCGCCCCTTCACGCGGCGCTCGCAATCTGGCCAGTTGAGATGCCGCGCCGGAACGCCGTCGACGACGCTCAGGTACGTGTACCTCGCCTTTTTCGAAACGACTTTGCCGCCAGCAGTCGACTCGGCCGTGACCCTTCGCCGGCCGCCGGCCGCGTCCAGGTCGATGCCATAGGCCGCGCGCGGACCTTCATAGAGCACGACAGCGGTGCCAGCGGCAAACCCCGAAGCGATCGCATCCGCCCGCTCGTTACCGGGAATCCCAGCGTGACCGCGCACGTGGCGCCACTGCACCTTGCATCGCCCCTCGGCGGTCTGCGCGAGGGCGCCGCCGAGCGCCTCCCACAGATCGCGGTTGGCGACGTCGGTGCCTTCGGTCGTCTTCCACCCTCGCCGCTTCCACGACGCCATCCACTGCGTCACGCCGCGGATGAGGTAGGTCGAGTCGGTCACTATCACGACGTCGAGCGCGTGGCTCTGGCCACTGCCGCGCAGCCACGCGAGCGCTTCCAGCGCCGCCGTCATCTCCATCCGGTTATTGGTGGTATGGCCTCCGAAGGCGCCCAGTTCGCACACCGCAGCGCGCGCGACGCAGATCACCGCGCCCCAGCCTCCCGGTCCGGGATTGCCCTTGGCAGCGCCGTCGGTAAAGACGACGACCTCGAGGCTGTCGCTCAAACCTCGTCCCACTCGAGGTCGGGCGTCAGCAGCAGCGCCACCGCGCCGAGGCCGACACCATGATAGACGCTCAGTCGCACGACGTCGGCAACCCGGTCGAGTACGCAGGTGGAGAGCAGGATCTCTTCGCCGACCACGCGGCCGCGTCCGAGCAATCCGTGCTGATAGACCTCGTGCACCCAATCGACCTCGCAGCAGTAGCATTCGGCGATCGCCGCCAGGCTCAGGTAGGTCTCGCCCTCGATGATGACGCGCAAGTGCTTCACGACCGTTTTCCCTCACGGGCGCCGCCGCTCACCTGATCGTCCGCCGCTGCGGCCATCTCGCGCAGCAACTGCGTTTGCCGCTCACTGAGTTGCGGAATCACGATGCGCACCACCGCGTAGAAGTCGCCGCGAACGCCACGTCCGTCATCGAAGCCTTTGCCGCGAAGACGCAGGCGCGTTCCGGCCTTGGTCCCGGGCGCCACACTCAGCGTTACCGGGCCATCGACCGTGTCGACTCTGACCTTGGCGCCGAAGACGACCTCCCATGGAGCCAGCGCCACGTCGGTCTCGACGTCGCGACCGGCTGGACGATAGCGATCGTCCGACACCAGCCGCAGCGTCAGGAACAGATCTCCATCCTCGCCGCCGCCCTGTGCCGCCTCGCCAAGACCGCGCAGACGCACCGTCATACCGTCGGTGAGGTTGGCGGGGATGGCCAACTCGATGGTGCGCCGATCGTGCAGACGCCCCACCCCTACGCATTGCGGGCAGACGTGCTCGCCGACGAACCCGACCCCGCCGCAGCGCGCGCAGGCCTTGGTGCCCGGAACCTCGAAGCGCGATTTCCCGCCCGCCAGTGCCACGCCGATCGGAAGCGCGAGCTCGGCGCGTACATCGGCGCCGCGATGCTCGAAGCGTCCGTGACGCGCGCGCTGGGCGCTCTGCGAGCGTCGCATCTCGTCGCCGAACAGCGACTCGAAGAACTCCGAGAACCCGCCGTGCCCGAACGCCCGCTCGAACTCTTCGCGGGTCATGTGCTGCTCGCCGGGCGGCGGCTGGAAATCCTGCCCCTGGCGCCAATCGGCGCCGAAGCGGTCGTAGCGCGAACGTTTCTCCGGATCGGAGATCACCTCGTAGGCCTCGGCGATGCGCTTGAATTGCCGCTCGGCCTCGTCGCGCTTGTCGGCCGTATGGCGGTCGGGATGCCATTTGAGCGCGAGCTTTCGGTAGGCCTTCTTGACGTCGTCGGCGCTCGCGTCGCGCGCGACCCCGAGCACCGAGTAGTAGTCCTGGAATTCCACGACGCGACCCGGACGGTGCGTATCACCAAAACGCGCGAACGCCCAGTGTGCGCAGGCGCGGCCAGGACACGACGCGCACCGGCGAGGTTCGAGGAACCGGTGTCCGCCACCCTCACGCCGCGCGCGAGTCCCCGGCGATTTCTTCGAGTTCGCGGCCGGCGGTCTCCGGTACCATCCACAACAGGAAGACCGGGCCTGCCAGCGCGCACACGGCCATCGCGGCTACCGCCTGGCCGTGGTTCCCGAACGCCGTGTAAAGCAGCCCCTCGCAGGCCAGACCGGCGGCAATCCCGAGCGTGGCCACCAGGCTGCGCACGCCCGAGGCTGTGGAGCGATGCGAGGTTGCGAACAGTTCGCTGCCCAGCGCGGCGAACAAGACGTCGATGCCGAACTGCGTGAAGATCACGCCCACCCACGCCAGCGGCACGATCGCACCGAGGCCGCGGTAGAAACCGACCGCCGCAAGCGTGTTCACCAAGATCGCGGCCGACAACACGCGACGGCGACCGAAGCGGTCACTGGCGAGCCCGCACAGCAGACCGCCGCCGATCGCCAGCACTCCGCCTGCCAGAAACAACACGCTAACCTCGCCCGGCGAGTAGCCACGCTCGGCCTGCAGGAACTTGGACTGGAACTGCACGATGGTGCCGCCCGCAACCGCTACCGGAAACAGCGCCGCCGTCAGCGCCGCGACGCGCACGGGGTAGCGAGTGATCAGTTCACGCAGCGGATCGAGCCATGCTACCTCGAGCGACCCGCGCTCGCGCTGGTGCGCGGTGAAACGACGCGTCTCGGTCAGCACGCGGCGCATCCACACCGTCAGCAGCAGCGGCGCGAAGCCGACGAAATAGAGCGCGCGCCATCCATACGGCAAGAAGTCGACCGTAGAGAACACCGCCGCCGCCAGTCCGTGACCGAGGCCGCCGAAGGCGATCAGCATGCCGATGCCCCACCCCCTGGCGCTGGCGTCGAGTTCTTCGGTGATCACCACGATCGCGAGCATCTCCTGAGAGTAGATGAACATCCGCGCCATGAACTGAAGGAAGATGAACTCGGAAGCGTTGCGGCAGAAGCTGGTCAGGAAGGTGCATGCGCTGAACCCGAGCACGGTCACCAGCAGCAAGCGGCGACGTCCTACGCGATCCGCGAACATCGTCAGCGCCAGTGCCGGCAGCACGCCGAGGCGCACGATGCCGGCGAGCAGGCCGACCTGGGTCTCGGGCACGCCCAGTCCGGCCTGGATCTGCGGCAGCGCCATGTTCAGCACGCCGAGGTCGTAGGAATTGAACAGGTAGGTGGCGCCCAGAGCGCCGAGCACCTGCCAGTGATGGGGCGTCACGCCAGGCGGGGGCGTGGCGTAGAAGAACAGCCACGCCCACCACGGCCTGCGCGTCTTCAGCAGGTCACCGCGCCTTGCGACGCACACGACACCAGCTTGGCGTACTTGGCCATCACGCCGGTGGTGTAGCGCGGCGCCGGCGCTTTCCACAGCGCGCGGCGCGAGGCGAGTTCGGCTTCGCCGACGTTGAGTTGCAACAGCGCAGTCTCGGCATCGATGGTGATGCTGTCGCCCTCGTGAACGAGCGCGATCGGACCGCCGACTTGCGCCTCGGGTGCGACGTGGCCCACCACCAGACCGTAGGTGCCGCCCGAGAAGCGTCCGTCCGTGATCAGGCCGACGCTGTCGCCGAGCCCCTTGCCGATGATCGCACTGGTCGGCGCGAGCATCTCGCGCATGCCGGGGCCGCCCTTGGGTCCTTCGTAACGGATCACCAGCACGTCGCCGGGCTTGATGCGGTCGTTCAGGATCGCGCGCATCGCGTCCTCTTCCGACTCGAACACGCGCGCGGGGCCGGTGATCTTTATGCTCTTCAGACCGCTGATCTTGGCCACCGCACCATCGGGCGCGAGGTTGCCACGCAGCACCGCCAGGTGCCCCTGGGGATACATCGGGCGGTCGAATGGGCGCACGACGTCCTGGTCCGCCGGCGGCGTGCCCGACACCGAGGCGAGGTTCTCGGCAACCGTCTTGCCGGTGATCGTCAGGCAATCGCCATGAAGCAGCCTGTGGTCGAGCAGCATCTTCATGATCAGCGGAATGCCGCCGACTCGGTGCAGATCGATGGCCACGTAGCGCCCCGAAGGCTTGAGGTCGGCCAGCACCGGCACGCGGTGACGCATCCGCTCGAAGTCATCGAGTTCGAGCTCGACCCCGGCCGCACGCGCGATCGCCAGCAGGTGCAGCACCGCGTTGGTAGATCCGCCCACCGCGAATGTGACGGCGATGGCGTTCTCGAAGGCCTTCTTGGTGAGGATCTTGCGCGGGGTCAGGTTGGTGCGCACCAGTTCGACCAGCGCCACGCCGCTCTGGTAGGTGCTGTCGAACTTCTCCTGGTCTTCGGCGGCCATCGTCGAAGAGCCCGGCAGGCTCATGCCCATCGCCTCGAAGGCGCTGCTCATGGTGTTGGCCGTGTACATGCCACCGCAGGCGCCCTTGCCGGGAATCGCTCGGCGCTCGATCTGGCACAGGTCATCGTGCGAGATGCGACCGGCACCGTACTCGCCAACCGCTTCGAACACGCTGACCACGGTCAGATCCTTGCCCTCGTAAGTTCCCGGCTTGATGGTGCCGCCGTAGACGAACACCGAGGGGATATCCAGACGCGCCATCGCGATCATCGCCCCCGGCATGTTCTTGTCGCAGCCGCCGATGGCGAGCAGGCCGTCCATCAACTGTCCGCGGCACACCGTCTCGATCGAATCCGCGATCACTTCGCGGCTGATCAGCGAGCACTTCATTCCCTCGGTACCCATCGAGATGCCGTCGCTGATCGTGATGGTTCCGAAGGTCTGCGGCATCGCACCGGCATCGCGCATGCCGCGCGCGGCCTCCACCGCAAGTTCGGCGATCCCCGAGTTGCACGGCGTGATGTCGCTGTGGGCGCTGGCCAGAGCCAGCACCGGCTTGCCAAAATCGCGATCGCCAAAACCGACCGCGCGCATCATCGCACGGTTGGGCGCACGCTCGTCGCCGTCGGTGAGCAGATGGCTGTGGCGGTTCAGGCCTTGGGTCGATGCAGTGTCGGACATGGTAGCGATACTCCAAACGCGAGAAATTCTTCAGTCTACTGCGCAGCAGACTCGGGAAAGGCGGCCGCCGATGGGCAGTGAAGCTCGACGGTCTGACCGACCGCGGCTTTGAGGATGGCCAGCGCGTCGCTGGCAGTTACCACGCCGCTGTCGTTGACGTCGCAGGCAGTCGGATCGCAGGTCGAGGAGCCGACCGCGGAGCGCAGCGTCAGCAGCGCATCGGAAGCCTTTATCGCCCCGTCGCCGGTGGCATCTCCGCACATCACCGCGGGCAGCGTGGTGGTGGTAGTGGTGACGCATCCGGGCAGCCCGCTGAATTCCTTCACGCAGCCCTCGGTGAGACTGCACGAGTTGGTCGTACACTCGTCGCCGTCTTCGCAAGCGGCGTCGTCACCGGCGTGCTGGCAAGCGGCGGCGTCCTCGTTGCAAGTGTCGATGCTGCACGCCAATGCATCCGAGCAATCGCGCGCGGCGCCGGCGACGCAGCCGGCCACGGTCGAGCACAGTTCTTCGCCGTTGCAAAAGACACCGTCGTCACAGGCCGCGGCATCGGGTGCGTGGAGGCACGCCGCCTGCGCGTTGCTGCACGAATCGACGGTGCAGCCCACCGCGTCGTCGCAATCCGGAATCGGCCCGGCTCCGCACCCGGTCTGCGGATCGCAGACCTCCGTGCCGTTGCAGAAGGTCCCATCGCTGCACGCCGCCGGATTCGGCGTGTGCACGCAACTGGTTCCCTGACAACTGTCGGCCGTGCACGCCACGCCGTCGCTGCACGCGACCACGTGAACGCAGTTGCCGCTCTGGGTGTTGCAGGTATCGATGGTGCAGTCGCTGCCATCGAAGCACAGCGGATTGGCCGGGTAGCCGCCGGTGGTCTGGGCGATGCAACTCTCGAGCTGGCAATCGTTGCTGCAACCGTCGCCGCCGGCGGTATTCCCGTCGTCGCAGGTCTCGCTCTGGTCGACCTCGCCGTTGCCGCAGACCGGACAGCCATTGAGGGTTTCGTCGAGCTGCAACTCCGGAGCCGGCGAGATGGTGCCCTGGCGCAGCGGCGGCTTGGTCGGGCTGCGGTAAACCAGCGTGTTGCGACCGCTGGTCTTGGTCGTAACCGAACTGCCCGCCAGCAGCTTCATGCTTTCGCGCGACACCAGCGTATTGGCACCGCTCAGCGTGTTGTTGTTGATCTTTGCCGTCGCGACGAACACCAGACGACAGGCTTCGAAGTCCACGGTTCCGCTCTGCTTGAGGGCGGTTACGGTCGCAGTCACGTCGGCGTCGGCGCCGGAGGTCACCGACAGGCTTCCGGCGATTCCGCCGTTGATGCGCGCGCCGAGCAGGAACGTGCCGCCCAGCGCGACCGGCCCCTGTGAGGTGGCGACAACATATCCGCCGTTTCCGCCGTCCACCTCGAGGGTCGCGGTATCGGTCGTGACCATCGAACCGCCCGCGGTCAGCGTCAGCGATCCGCCGTCGCCGTCGTTACCGTCTGCGTTGGAGCGAGCCTCTCCGGCCAGGCTCAGCACGCCGCCGGCGGCGATATCGATATCGCCGCCGTAGCCCTCGGGAATCGCGCCGCGACTGGTCAGGTCCACGTATCGCTGCACAGTCAGGTTGCGGCCCGCGTCGAGTGTCAGGTCGCCTCCGTCACCGGCCGCGGCCGGCACTTCGCCATTCTTGTGACCGACGCTGACCAGCGAAGTGTGGGTATCAAAGGAAGCACCGTTGATCGACAGGTCGCGGCCCGCGCTCAGGTCGATGTCGCCACCGTAGCCGGCACCCGAAACCGCGCTGACGTTGATGTCGGCCGACACCGTCAAGTCGCGGCCCGCCACGGCGCTCACCGATCCTCCGTCACCGTCGCCTCCGGTGACATCGAGTATCGCGCTGCTCACGATGTCGGTGCCGGCGGTCAGATCGATCGTCCCGCCGAAAGCTTCACCGCCGCCGCCGGCTTTGATCGTGGCGGCGACGGTCAGCGAACCCGCGTGCGACTGTAGCGCCACCGAACCTCCGTCGGATGCGACTCCCGTGCCCGAAACGTCGATGGCGGCGTTCACCAGCAGATCACCGGCGGCGGCGAACGTAACGAAGGCCGGCGAGGCGGCGTTACCGCTCACCGTCGCGCCTACGGTCAGCGTTCCGGCACCGAGGCTGCAGGTGCCGAGTTCGCAATCGGCGTTGGTCGCACAGGCCACCGCAGCGTCACCCGCGCAGGTCGACGAGACCAGGCAGGCACCGAGAGTGCAGTCTCTGGCGGCCAGACAAGGCCGCGCCGGCGAGGCCGAGCATCCGCGCCGGGCCTTGACGTTGACGGCACCGCCTGACCCGCCGCTGACAGCGCCGACACCGTTTCCGCCCAACACGACGGGACCGGCCAGGACGGTCGCCGACCCATCGAGAAAATCGAACTTCCCCGCTCCGCTCACCACCAGGGTTCGCAGCCCGAAGTTGAGCACGCTGCCACCCACCAGTTCCACGCGCTGGGTGACGTTGCACGGGTCGGCGGACGGCGCACAAACGTCGTCGGCGTTGTCGGCGACGATATCGGCGCTAGCCGGGGTCGCGCCGCCGGCGCACAGGCAGACCAGCAACAGCGCCAGAAGGAATTCGAATCGTCGCAACGGCTACCCCTGCCCGACTTCGCCGGCGATACTGGAACCGGCCGCTTCGCCGGCAGCTTCGGTGGTCTGGATCACTTCGTGGATCTCGAGCACGTTTGGGCCGGCGAACATCTCTGCGGGTGGCCGGTTCGAATGCGCGGTCCGGAAACTGTCGCTGCGGGTCCAGTCCCAGAAGGCCGCTTCGGACTCCCAGTACGTCTGCACCAGGTAGTAGCCCTGCTCGGTCGTCGCGACCCAGCCGCCGCTGGCGTGGTCGAAGCGTCGCGCCACCGGCTTCAGGATCAGGTTCTTGACGAAGCCCGGCGAGCGATCGATCAGGTGCGCGCGGCGCCTGAAACGATCCTCGAAATCGGCTTCGTGGCCCTTGGAGACCGGAATGCGGTTGGTGACGACGATCATCGCGAGATCCTGTGAGCAATGGTGCGAAACAGTAAGACGCCCAAGACTAGTCGCGACCAGCGCTCAGGACAATGCGGTTTCCGCCAAGCAGCGGCCGCTTCAGGCGATGCCGAGCTTTCGGCGTCCCTCTTCGGAGATCATGTGCGGGGTCCACGGCGGATCCCAGACCACCCGTACGCTGGCCGCAGTCACGCCCGGAATCGACCGGAGCTTTTCTTCGGCATCGCCGGCGATCGCGCCACCCATGCCGCAGCCGGTCGCCGTCAGCGTCATCTTGATATCGACGCGCACGCCGCCCTCGGGCAGGTCGCTGATGCGGGTGTCGTAGACGAGTCCGAGATCGACGATGTTGACCGGGATTTCCGGGTCGTAACAGGTGCTCAGAGCCGCGGCGACGAGTTCCTCGATCTCACCCTCACCGGCGGCCAGGCGCCGCGCTTCCTCGGGGACCGGCTTGCCCAGAGCGTCCGCGTCCAGACCGGTGATGCGAAACAACCCACCGTAGGCAGGCGCCTGCACCGTGAACGATCCGCCCAGCGACTGGCTCAGATAGACTTCGGTGCCCGCCGCCAGGGTTACGCAGTCCCCCATCGGGATCCGCACGGCATTGCAGTCACGGGTCAGTTCGAGTCGTTCCATGTTGTCTTCCTTCGCAGTCGCACCGGCCGGACCGATCGCAGCGGCCGGGTCAGACCCTGAGGCCGCAGTCGCGTCACGAGGCTGCGGCGGCAGCCTCGCCGCCACCCCACTCTTTCGAGCGGGCTCGCCACCATCGGCAGAGCGTCGATCCTAGAATGCTCCTGCCGGGCGGACAACCACCGCCGCGGCGCGCCCTGGCCGATCGGCCGCCGGTACGGCTCAGTCGCCGATGGACTCGTCCGCCCTCCCTCAGCATGATCCGCCGCCGATGACGACCCGATCCGCGAATGAGGACCAGGTACCGGCGCTGGACACGATGGCGCGGCCGCTGCGCGACCTGCGCATCTCTGTCACCGACCGGTGCAACTTCCGCTGTCCCTACTGCATGCCCGCCGAGCTCTACGGCGAGCGCCACGAGTTCCTGCCCAAACCGCAGATCCTCGCCTTTGAAGAAATCGAGAGGCTCGCGCGCCTGTTCGTCGAGGGCGGCGCGACCAAGATCCGCCTGACCGGCGGCGAGCCGCTGCTGCGTGCCGAGCTGGCCTCGCTGGTCGCGCTGTTGGCGCGCATCGACGGAGTGGCCGACCTCACGCTCACCACCAACGGCGTACGGCTCCCCGAGCAGGCGCAGGAGCTCGCGGCCGCCGGCCTGCGCCGCGTGACGGTCAGCCTGGACAGTCTCGACGACGCGGTATTCGCGACGATGAGCGGCGGCAAAGGCCGCCCCGAAACGGTCCTGGAAGGCATCGAAGCCGCAGAGCGCGCAGGTCTGCTGCCGATCAAGATCAACTGCGTGGTACAGCGCGGCGTCAACGATCACACCATCGTCGATCTGGCGCGCTTCTTCCGCGGCAGCGGCCGCATAGTGCGCTTCATCGAGTACATGGACGTCGGCACGCTCAACCACTGGGACAGCGCCGACGTGGTCAGCGCACGCGAAATAGTCGATCGGATCGACGCGGTGTTCCCGCTCCGAGCCGCCGGGCCGAACTACCGCGGAGAAGTGGCCAGACGTTACGTATACGAAGACGGCGCGGGCGAGATAGGCATCATCGCGTCGGTAACCCAGCCGTTCTGCGGCGACTGCACGCGCGCGCGCCTGACCACCGACGGCCACTTCGTCACCTGCCTGTTCGCCTCGCAGGGAACCGACTTGCAGACCCCGCTGCGCGCCGGAGCCAGCGACGACGACCTGCGCGCGTTGCTGCGCACGACGTGGCGCGGGCGCCGAGATCGCTACTCGGAGGAGCGCGCCGAAATCACCGATCGCCGCGACAAGCTGCAGATGTATCGCCTCGGAGGTTGAGCCCCGCGCGGCGCGCTCATTGCTGCGAAGTCCCCGGCACCGCGCCACCAGAACGATCGCGACAACAACGCGCGCCGACACTCCCCGACCTGAGGCCGCGATCGTTACCGGAGCAGCGATCGCTGCAACCGGCGAAGTACCCGACCGGTTCGTTGGTCATGTAGGCGGCGCCGCGAAACTTGCAGTAGTCATCTTTGCAGTCCGACATCCACTCGCTGACGTTGCCGCCGATGTCGAAGACTCCCGCCAGGCCGCCCTGACAGCCGGGCATGCTGGCCACCGCCACCGTGGTCTTGCCCGCCGCCGAGGGATTCTCGTAGGAGCCGACGTTGCAGGCGTCGCGGCGAAACTCGCCACCGTAGGGAAAAGCGCGCGCGTCGCTGCCGCGGCAGGCCGCCAGCCATTCGGCCGAGCTGCACAGCCTGCCGCCCAGATACGCGCAGAGTCTGGCGGCTCCGTCGTGGGTGATGCAGTTGATCGGATGCTCCGCCCGCCCCGGGTCGCCTCCGTTGCAGTGCGGATCCGCTTCGGCCGACGCGCACTTGCCGGCCTTCACGCAGGCCAGGAACTGCCCGGTCGTCGCTTCGGTGGCCATGATCTCGAAGGGCTTTCCCGGATGCGGCACCCACACGGCGCTCCGAGCCGAAACCGCGCCGGCCGCCGCGACCGAAGCCGTCCACGGCGCCACGCCGACTGCGGCCGGCGCCATCGCCAGGTACAGCAACAAACAACGCCGCGCGCCGCGGAAGTGGACTTTCCTCATGCTTGGCCGTTCTTCCTTTGAATCGGAACCGAGGACAGTACAATGCCGTGACCATGGATCTGCTCAAGTGGATGCGGGCACGCGGCCAGCCCGCCAACCCGTCCACGCCCGAACCCGAGCGTGCGCCGCCGTTGCGCAGCGCCGTGGCCAGCGCGCCGACGCCGGCACCCTCGGCAGCCCCGGCACCCTCGACACCCTCGACAGCTTGGGAGCCGGCGACGACCACGCAGGTCGAGCGCGGCGAGCCGCAAACCGCTGCGCACAAGGAAAACGAAGAAGAGTATTGGATCCGCTCCGCGCTCGCCGCGACGTCGCTGGCCCAGGCGCGCGACGCGCTCGAAGAGCTGCGCAGTGCAACCGGGTTGGCGGCGGTGATCATCGCCGCGACGAATCACGAGGTGGCGCGGTTTGCGCTGCGGCGGCTCGCCGACCCGAACCAACTCGCCAGCGTCGCCGAGAACGCCCGCGAGCGTTCCGTGGCGTTGCTCGCACTCGCCCAGGTCCGCGACCCCGACTCGTTGGCCGCGATTGCGCTGCGCTCGCGCGACGCGGTAGTTGCAAAGACCGCCGTCAAGCAGATCGGCGACGCGTCGCGACTGGCGCGGATCGCGCTGTCGCAGGCCGACCCGATAGTGTGCCGTGTGGCGGTAAAAGAGCTTCGAGACGAGACCCTGCTCGCCGAGGTGGCCGCCGGTGCCTGCCACGCCGAGGTCAGGCGCGCCGCCGCCGAGCGGGTGCACGAACAGGGGCTGCTGGCCGGACTGGTCGGCGCGGAGGTGGCGGGCGAAGTGCGAGCGGCTTCGCTCGCGCACCTGTCGGACGCGGCGGCGCTGGCCAAGGTCGCAGCGAACGATAGCGACGCGGCGCTGCGACTGGCTGCCCTGGCTCGCATCCAAGAGCAGGACGCTCTGGCGCACGTGGCACGCATCTCGGCGCACCCGGACTCGCGCGTGGCGGCAGCGGCGCGCGTGGACGAACCTGCGGTGTTGATCGAGCTGGCAGCGCGAGACCAGGACGCCACCGTGCGCAGGATCGCGGTGCGCCGGCTGCACGGTCAAGACACCTTTGCGGCGGTCGTCGAGCAGGGACTCTTTGCGGATGTGCGCGCGTGGGCGGCCAGCCGCCTGCACGACCCGCAGCGCCTGGATCTGCTCGCGCTCGAGGACCGCGACTGGCAGGTTCGCGCAAGTGCCACGCGCAAGCTGCGCAACCAGGGTCTGCTGGCCGCGCTACTGCGCAACGACAGCGCCTGGCAGGTGCGCGAAGCGGCGGCCAGCCGCATACGCGACGAGAGCGCGCTGGCCGAGACCGCGCGCGGCGACGAAGCCTGGCAAGTGCGCCGCGCTGCCGTGATCGCCAGCCACGACCAGGCGCTGCTCGGCAAGTGCGCGCGCTGGGACAAGGCCTGGCAGGTACGCAAGGCCGCGGTGGCCCGGCTCGACGCCGCCGCTGCGGCCGGCGGCGCCAGTAGCGCCAACGCCGCCGCACCGGCGAACGCGGCCGTGCTGGCCAATCGTGCCAAGAACGATGAAGACTGGGGGGTGCGCCGCGAAGCGGTGCGACGCTTGGCGGATCAGGAATTGCTGGCCAACCGCGCGCGCTGCGATCCGACCGCCGCCGTCCGAGCCGCGGCGGTGCGGAGACTGGAATCCGCCGCGCTGGTCGCGGCCATCGCCAAAGAAGACTCGGATGCGTCGGTACGCGAGGAAGCCGGAGTTCGGCTCGTCACGCTACGGGCGGGCGGCGATACTGGGGCTGCGACGATCGACGAAAACTGAACGGCGGCGGCGCGCGATGCGCCGCCGCCGCCGATAGTTGCTTAGCGGCCTGCCGAGATGATGGCGCTCAATTCGAAGACGCCTTCGACCGTGCCTTCCTTGTCACCGACGTTGATGTACCAACCCTGCTCGCCCGGGAAGCGGCTGCTCGGCAGAGAGCAGTACGTCGCGTGCTCGAGTTGCATGTCGATCATCGTGATCGACGGGTAGAAGCGGCGCTCGTAGGCGCTCTCGTAGGTCGCATCCTCGCGCGGCTTCTTGGAAATCTTGAACTGGTTGAGCCACATCTTCCAGAGCTCGCCAGCGCGATCGTAGATGTCGCTGTAGGCGATGAAGTTGCTCTCCTTGTCGAGGTACATCACGCGCTTGGAGTAGGCGTACTGAGGCAGCTTGGAGATACCCTCGACGATGTGCACTTCACGCGGCTCCCAGGCATCCGCGTGCATGAAGTCGCCCGAGGCCTCGCCCCACACCACCGGCACGTGTTGCGCGTGGAAGGCACCGAGCACGGTCTTCTCGCCGAGATACTTCCACTCCATCCACGCGATGTTACCGGCGTAGCCGCCGTAGCTGTCCTGGTCGGTGTCCTGCCCGAACAGCGCGTCGGAGCGCTGCGCCGACGACAGACGCCGCACGCGACGAAGCTGCGGCAGATACAGCCAGCTGTCATCCTGTCGGGTGTGATCGAGGTAGCGGTTGAAAGTGAAACCCGTGCCCTTCAGATCGAACGGCTCGATCAGGGGATACAGTGATTCCTTGAAACGCACCGCGTCGCGGTTCGGGTCCATCTTCGGCTTCGGATCCACTTCGAGACGGCCGGTAAAATACAGACGGCGGAAGTGGTCGATCAGGAAGTGGCGCTCGACCTTGACCGGCGAACCGCCGGTACCCACCGCGCCGGTATCGCAGTCGAAATTACGAAGGTCGAGATCGTCGGTCTCGATCGCGGCCTCGTAGTTGAACATGTGCTTGACGGCCTTGTTCGGATCGTCGGCAGCGACGGCCGGAAACGGGAAGCCCGCTACATAGTTCTCCAGGTGAAGCCCGTCGGCGGCCAGCTTGACCTGAGCGGCGTACTGCTCGGTAGCATCGCGAACCGGCTTGGGGTGCTCGATCTTGGCGTAAGGTCCGACCTGGACCTTGACGCCGCGTTCGATCGACCAGAGCATCGCCGGACCGAAGAAGTCTTTGTACTTCTCGACGTTGCTGCGCTCGATCACCGTGCCCGCCGGTGGGTTCTGTTCGGCAACGGCCGGAGCGGCCATCGCCGACGCTAGCAAAGCCAAAGCAAATAGTGTCGCCGGAGTCGCTTTCATGCGAGATTCTCCTCCTGAATTCACGAACTGATTCTGTCGTCTGACGCCAGGGTAGAGCCATCCCCGTCCCGCTCCGCCGTAGCAACAGCGAAGCCGGCTCCCAAGCGCGGTCGAATCGGGGGATTATGACTGATCCGCGGGCTGGGTCCAGTGCCCGCGGGATCGGATCTGCCATCAGCGGCACCCGTGGGGACCGCGACGACGTGCAGCCGGCGTGGCTGCAGTCGACGACGAAGCCATCGCCGGGAGCACGCAGGCCAGCGCAGCGCCGTTTCCATGCGAAGGACAGTCACGGGCTGGCCACTCGCAAGGCGCACAACTACGCCCGCACCGCGGGCGCCGAAATCGAGGGACACCGGGCCGGTGAGACTTGGCAGGTGCCCGCGGCTTTGTGCTATTGGTGTTCGCGTTTGGCGGAACCACGCGGTTTTCTACGGGTTCCGTGCTTGAATCAGGCCGCGGCGTGGGCGAGAAGGCAAGGTCCCGCAATTCGTCCCACCGGAAGCAGGATACCTCCTCTTCCCGGAGCATCTGGTTGATACCGATCCGACGGCGCCGTGTGCCAGCAAATGGGGGATCTCACCATGCAACTATTTCCGCGCTTGATCGGCGCCAGCCTCGCCATGAGCGCGGTTCTGTGGGCTGCACCCGCGGCTGCACAGCCTATCCCGCAGGCGGTGATCAGCCCCGACCCGATGAGGCCTTTCATAGGCGAAAACTTCACATTCTCCGTCAACTTCGACAATACAGCACCGACCGGATCCGTGCAGGTCGGCTACAACGCGCTGCTGGAACTGCTCGTGCCGCCGGCAGTGACGCTCAATCCCACGCTCTCCTCACCGGTGCTCGGCGACATCGCGCCGACCGTAGCGGTAGTCGTGCCGGTCAGCGGTGTCGTCACCAACACGATCACCGGCGAAACGCTTTCGGGTCTGACGCCGGGGGTGACCTACTACCTCTATGAGTTGCCGCTGGGCAGCATGCCCCCCGAGCAGCCCTCGGTGGATCTCGGATTCACCGCCGCTGTGGCGGCGACCGAACCTCCCGGGATCGCCGTCGTGCCCAGCATCATTGCCGCTGCGTCCTTCGGCCTCGGCGCCGACCCGTTGCTGAATCCGGCCACCGACCCGGTCGTGCGCAACGCGATTGCAGGCGTCGTCGTCACCCCGACGCCCAGCAGCCAGGGCACCGCCGATACGGCCGACGTGATTCCGGTCCTGTACATCCCGTACAAGACCTCCGCGGTGCTCGACGGTAACGGCACCGCCACCGGCCCCAACTTCCCGATCGTCTACACGCTGTCGGCCGACATCGCCGACCCGGCCACGATCGACTCGTTCAGACTCTACGACGTCATCCCAGATGCGCTGCGGTTTACCGGCATCACCGACATCCGGGCCAACGCCAGTTCCGGGGATCCCGACGTCACCGTCACCTTCCAGCGCTACGACTGCGGCGGAGCGGAGCCGATCGTCACCCTCTTCGGACCGGCGCCGCTATCGACGATCGTGTACCCGCTCGTCCACCCCGATGGGACCGCCGAGCTGACTCAGCCGCCAAACGACGTGCCGGGCGGCTGCCTGAGCGTGACCTTCGCCGCCATCACCGGCGAAGTCGGCCCCGACGACGTCGCGATCACCTACGAATCCTACGTCTCCGAGTTCGACGCCGCCGGCGCGCGCATCCTGCCTGAGACCACCGGCGGCGACTTTCCGGTTTCCAATGACGTCACGGGCTCCGGAACGACGGCGACCGGCCTATTCGGGACCATCGATCTGACCGGTGGTGACCTGACCAGCGACCCCGACGTCGTCGTCGGCAAGAGCCTGGACACGCAAAAATCGGTCGTTCTGATCTCCGATCCCGGCGCAGACGGTCCCACTCCGCTCGACGTTGCACGGTTCACGATCAGCGGCCAGATCTCCGACTACTTCGGCCACGACCAACTGGCGCTGCACGACCTGCTCGGCGATGGACTCGACTTCGGGATCCTCAACCCGGGCAACGCCACACTGACGCTGTCGCGCGAAAACGGACAGACGCTGGGCGTTACGCCGCTCTCTTTCACCGCGCTGGACGTCGATCCCGCGCCCGACCGCACGATCCCGGGCCAGGAATATCCGTTCCCGGTCGCCGGCGGCGAGACGCTGCTCGTGACCCAGAACGCGAGGCCGGGCGAGTTCTCCGGAAGCAGCCCCGGCTTCACCACGCTGGTCTTCGATCTGTCGCGTCTCGTCGGCAACAGATGCAGCATCACATCGATCCCGTGCGCCAGCGATACTGACTGCCCAGGAGTAGAGACCTGCGTGCTCGCCGGAGAGATGAACGGCGGCTTCGTCGACCTGGTCTCGTCGGCCACCGGGTTCGTCGTCGGCATCGACGACGATACCCGTTTCACGATCACGTTCGACGCCACCATCCAAGAGAACTACGAGAATCCGATCAGCTACACCGAAGACGCGAGTATCGACTCGACCGACTCGGTCGAGAATCTGGAGTCTGTGGTCGGCCAGATCACCAGTGCGGTCGGCGGCCAGGTGGACGAGGATTCGGCAGGCGCCGGCCTGATTGTGTCGGGTCCCACGGTCGAGAAGTTCCTGGTCGCCGTCAACGGCGGCGACATCTTGCCGAGTCCGGTGCGCGTGCTGCCCGGCGACGACGTCACCTATCTGCTGCGCACCACGATCCCGGTAGGAGCTCTGGAGATCCTGATCCTCGACGACTTCTTGCCGATTCCGGTTTTCACTACCGGCGACCCCGACGCCGATGGCATCGCGAGCGCGTGGAGTTTCAACAACACGGTGCTGGCGCCGGGAAGCTACCCGGCCGCAGGCGTCGCCTCCTTCGGCCCGCTCACTACCGTCAATCCACCCGACTACGTTCCCACCGACAACCCCCCCGCGATCAGCGTCGATGTGCCGGGCAACAGCGTCGAGTTCCACTTCCCGGACCAGGTAACCTTCCAGCCGCCCACCACGCAGGAGATCGTGGTCGAAGTACTGTTCACGATTCGCGTCACCACAGACCCGTTCGCGGACCAGCTTTTCCTGACGAACTTCGCGCAGGCCACGTTCGGCAACTCGAACGCCCGCACCACCAACGCCGCGGTCGTTCGCTTCGTGCTGCGCGAACCGTATCTGCACATCACCAAGGGTGTGTCGGCCACCAGCGGGGCCGGTACGATATCTCCTTCGCCGGCGATCCTTCCGGTCGACGGCGATCTGACCGGCGCCGATGCCGGCGACGTCGTAACCTACGTCCTCACCGTCGAGAACCAGGGCGGAGCTCCCGCCTACGATGTCACCATCACCGACCCCGAAGTTACCGGCCACGCGCTTGGGTCTTGTACGCTCGTCTCGGTCACCTCCGGCGACGGGGTCACGCCGCTGACCTACACCGGCGACATCACCGCCGGCGTGCACCTCGACAACCCTCTGGACGGAAACGACGGCACCGACGGCGCCCCCTACTCCACCGACACCGCGCTGCTGACCGTGCAGTGCACACTGGCGGACGACGTGCAGCCGAGTTCGTCGGTCGTCAATCTCGCAAGCGTCACGCGTTTCAACAACGACGGCGGCTCCAATTTCGTCGATCCGAGCGACCCGACGCCCTACCAGGACGACGCCACTGTCACGATGGCTCCGCCGGCGCTGGTCAAGACCATCGCGTCGGTGTCACCGCAGGCCGCCGGCGCGGGCAGCGTCGCTGCCGGCGACGTCGTCACCTACGCGCTTACCGTCACGCTGCCCGAGGGCCTCACCAATGCGCTGGTGCTGACCGACTCGCTGCCGGCCGGTTTCGAGTTTCTCGCTCCGGTCGCCGTCGATACGACGGGCTTTGCCGGAACCGTGACCGCCGCTCCGACCACCACCGTCACTGGAACACCGGCCGCCGGCCAGGTCGTCACGCTGGACTTCGGCGCGGTTACCGTGACCGCCGACAACAACGCCGCCACCAACGACTTCCTCGTAACGCTGCAGGCCCGCGTGCGCGGCGACCTCGCGCAGAACAGCGCGCCGGCTGCACCGCAGACCAAGACCAACAACTCGACCCTGAACTATTCGGGCAACCCGGCCGGCGCGCTCACCTCGAGCGCGACGACATCGTTCCGCGAGGCGGTGCTGACGATCACCAAGTCGATGGCACCCCCCGGCGCCGACGCCGGCGACACCATCACCTTCACCCTGACGGTCAGCAACACCGGCACCGCACCGGCCTACGACGTAGTGGTCAGCGATCCGCTCGACCTCAGCGTCTTCGACGGCACCGCGATCGTGTCGGTCAACGAGGGCACCACCCCGGCCGATTTCACCTACGCCTACGACGGCGCCGGCAACGTCAGCTACACGCTCGGCGGCGGGCTGTCGATTCCGGCCGGCGGCTCGCGTGTGTTCACGTTCACCGCGCTGCTGCGTGCCGACGTCGTCACCAGTTCGACCTACTCGAACACCGCCGCTGTGACCGGCGACAGTCAGGACGACGTCGTCACCTCCGAGCGCGCCGCCACCGACGACGACACCGCCACCCTGGCGCTATCCAACTCGTTGGTATCGAAGGCGCTGACGCTGACGTCCGAACCGACCAGCGACCCCGGCGACGGCAATTTGGCCGCGAACCCGCCGGTGCTCATCGGCGAAGTCGTCGACTACCGCGTCACGTTCACGATCCGCGAAGGGGTGACGCGCGCGGTGCGGCTGGCCGACGTGCTGCCCACCGGCATCTCGCACATCGCCACGTCCGCGACGCTCGCCCGCAGCAGCGCGGCACTGACTGCCGCCACCAACGTCGGCACCGGGCTCGGCATCAACGGCGAGGCACCCGGCACGCTGGTACCGATCACACTGTCGGGCGTCACCGGCGAGATCCTGATCGACCTCGGCAACGTCACCAACTCCGACACCGTCAACGCCACCACCGAAACCTACACGCTGCGACTGAAGGCGATCATCCGCAACACCGCGGCCAACCAGGCCGGGACCCTGCTGCCCAACCGCGGGCGCATCCGTTACCAGACCTTCACCGGCACCGAGATGCAGGTGAACTCGTCGTTCGTCGACGTGCACGTGGCGGAGTCGACCCCGAGCGTGAACAAGACCGCGCTGCCGGTCACCGGCAACGCCGGCGACCTCATCACGTTCCAGGCCGTCATCTCCAACACGGCCAGCGGCGCCAACGCCGCCAGCGGCTTCGACTGGACCTTCACCGACACGCTGCCGGCCGAGTACATCAACGCGGTCATCGTCAGCGTCAACACCGCCGCCGCACCCGGCGCGGTGGCCGCAGCTTCGTTCGGGGTTTTCCCCTTCCAGAACGTGTTGTCTGGCACCGTCGACCAGCTCGACGCCGGCGAGTCGATCACGGTCACCTACCAGGCCGAGATCGACGTCACCGCTCAGTTCGGCCAGACCCTGGTCAACACCATGGCGACGCAGGAGACGAGCCTTCCAGGGAGCAACGGCACCGGCGCCGCCAACCCCAATGCCACCGGAAGCACCGACGGCGAGCGCACCGGCAGCGGCGGTGTCAACGATCTGTTCACCAGCGGCAACGCGCCGGTGGCCATCGACAGACCGACGCTTTCGAAAACGCTGCTCGGCCCGCAGTCCTACTACGCGATCGGCGACCGTGCCACGTTCCAGATCAGCGTCGGCGTACCGGCCGGCACTTCGACGATCTTCACCGTACGCGACAACATGCCGGCCGATCTCGAACTGGTGCCGGGCACCATCGTGGTCGCGACCTTCCCCGGCTTCAGCGCCGCCAACGCACCGCTGACCGAGGCCAACAACCCGACGTTCTACAGCCGCACCGGCGACCAGCTCGCCTTCAGGTTCGGCTCCATCACCGCCACCGTGGCCGGAACGGTCACCATCACCTACGACGCGGTGGTCGAAAACGTGCTGGCCAACCAGGACGGGCGCCTGCTGCGCAACAACGTCACGCTCGAGTACACCGATCCGAGCGCACCGCCCGCGACCATCACGATCGGACCGGTCGACAACGACCGCGACGTACGCGTCGGCGAACCTGACCTCGCGATCACCAAGGCGATCACGTCAGGCGCGGTAGGCAGTGACGCCGCCGATACCATCGGCTGGCAGATCGCGATCCAGAACAGCGGTCACACCAGCGCCTACCGGATGGCGTGGAGTGACGTGTTGCCGGACGGCCCCGGAGCAGGCGACGGGATCGCACAGATCTCGGCCGTGAACGTGCTGGTCAGCGGCGGCAACGTCTACTTGAACGGCACCACCACGACAGTGCAGACCAGCGACGCAGTGGTGTCCACCACCAACAACGCCGGCGACACGATTTCGCTGCCGTCGTTCCAGATCGAGCCTGGCGCGACGATCACGATCTCGTTCGACTCGATCGTCGGGACCGGCGTCACGGTCGGTCAGGTCTTCAACAACGTCACCGCTGCCACCTACGACAGCCTGGTCGGCGGCGGAGGTCGTGACGCCACCGGCGGACCTGCGGTCGACGACGACAACGATGCCGACCTCGACAACTACAAGGAGTCGGCCAGCCAGAGCCTGACTCTCGACTCACCCATCGCGATCGACAAGAGCGTGGCGCGTCCGACCTACACGATCGGCGAAGACGCGGTCTTCACGGTCCGGGTCGACCTCTTCGAAGGCGTGACCCAGTCGGTCCTCGTCACCGACGAACTGCCCCCGGGCCTGACCTACCGCAGTCATTCGATCGCCGCCGGCAACATGGGAATCACGTTCTCGAACCCCGGCTACAATGTTCCGACCATCGGAGTCGGCGGCGGTGGCGGCCAGACACTCACGTTCGACTTCGGCGACGTCACCGACGCACCCGATCTGAGCGTGCTCGACGACTTCGTAACCATCGAGGTCGTCGCGCGCGTCGACAACATCCTGGCCAATCAGGACGGTACGGATCTGGAGAACAACGCCTGGCTGGCGTACGGTCCCACGGCCACGCGCCTCGACTTCGACAGCGACGGCGGCACACCCGGCGTGCAGGGACTGAGCGTGACGGTGATCGAGCCCGACCTGACGATCACCAAGACCGTGGTGCCGTCGATGCAGTCGCTCGGCGACGTGGTGACGTTTACGGTAACCGTCGCCCACAGCGGCACCACCACCGCCGACGCCTACGACATGGTCGTCACCGACACGATCCCGGCCGGACTCACCTACGTGCCCGGGTCCGTCAATCCGCCGGCCGGCGCTTCGTTCGTCGATCCCGTCCTGACCGTCACTCACGCTTCACTGACGCAAGTGGATGGCAGCTTCACCTTCACTTACGAGGCCAGCATCGACCCAGGCGCAGTGGTGGGCACACCGCTGTTCAACGACGCCGATCTGGTGTGGGCGGGCCTGCCCGGCGCGACCGGCGCCGCTGACAACGGGCGAACCGGAACCGGCGGGGTCAACGACTACAACGACACAGACAACCAGAGCGTCACTCCGACCATCGCCGCGTACCTCGAAGCGGTCAAGACCGTCGCGCTGCTGATAGACGCCGACGCCAGCACCACGGTCACTCCGGGGGATACGCTGCGCTACGACATCATCCTCAGGGGCGAGAGCGGCACCGCCAACAATATCGCGTTCACCGACACCGTCCCGGCCGACACGACCTACGTCGCGGCCAGCCTGACGACTGACGTCGGAATCGCCGACGACGGCGCGGCCCCCGACCTCATGGTGACGATCCCGTCTATGACGGTTGGCAACATCACCAACATCCGCTTCGACGTGACCGTGGATCCGGGCACCCCGGCCGGCACGATCTTGTCGAACCAGGGCGTGGTGGACTCCGACAACACCGTCCCCGAACCTAGCGACGAAGACGATACCGACGACAACGGCGACCAGCCGACGACGATCCCGGTAGGCGGACCTTCGCCACCGGCTCAGCCTCTTCGGGCTGCGAAGGTCGTCGGCTTGTTGCTCGACGCCGACGCGAGCGGCAGCGTCACCGGCGGCGACACGCTTCGCTATACTGTCGTGCTGCGCAACCTCGGCGCATCGCCACTGAGCGGCGTCACGTTGAGCGACACCATACCGACCGGCCTGACGGGCGTTCTCGGTTCGGGCACGGTGACCGGAGCCGGCGCCGCCGTCGCCCTCACGACAACCACCGTGTCGATCACGATACCGGCGATCGCCGCAGGCGACTTCGAGGTGGCCAGGTTCGACGTCACGGTAGACGGTCCCCCACTGTACAACGGAAGCGGCGACGGCGATCCGCTGCGCGAGACCTTCGTCAACCAGGGAACCGCGGACTCCAACGAGACCCCCCCGGTGCTCACCGACTCCGACGGCGACCCGACCGACGGCGAACAGCCCACCTCCATCGGTGCGGTCGACGGCGTGTCCGGCTCGCCGGTCCTCGACGTCGAGAAGCGCGTCACCCTGGCGGTCGACAACGCCGGAGATGGCCTGGTCGATCCACTCGACGTGCTCGAGTACACGATCACGCTGCGCAACACCGGTTCGGCTGCCGCCCTCAACACGGTGCTGACCGACCCGACGCCTAACGACACCACGATCGTGGTCGGCTCGGCGACCTCGAGCCAGGGCATCGTCGTCGCCGAAGTTCCGCTGGTAGCAAATCTCGGTGACGTCGCGGCGGGAGGCTTCGTACTGATCCGTTTCCGCGTCACCGTCGACGCCGCAGCGCCGAGCGGGACCATCATCAACAACCAGGCCACCGCCAGCGGCGACAATTTCCCGCCCGAGCCCAGCGACGACAACGGCCAGGACGGCGACGGCAAGAATCCCAACCGCACGCCGGTCGATAGCAACCCGCCCGGAGGCGGAGGACCGGGGCAGCCCTCCTTCGGCAAGTCGCTCACGGCCACCAGCGAAGCGCACACTGCGGGCGCGTCGATGGCCATCGGCGAACTGGCGACGTTCCAACTGGCGGCCGCTGTGCCACCAGGAACGACCCGTCAGGTGACGCTGTCGGACACGCTGCCTGCCGGGATGGCGTACATCGCCGGAAGCGCCCGGCTGCAGCGGATCTTCGACACCGGCCTGAGCAGTTCGACTGACCCCGGCAGCATCAATTTTGCCGTTTCAGGAGCATTCGTGGCGCTGGCCGATGGCAGCGAGTTGACGGTTTCGGGACAAGACCTCAGCGTCTTCCTCGGCGACGTGATCAACTCTGATGCGACGCCGAACGACGAGCGCTACGTGCTCGAGTACCGCGTGCTGGTTCTCAACGACGTATCCAACCAGGACGGCACAACGCTCGACAACCTAGCCGCCCTGACCTACTGGGACGGACTGTCGCAGACGCAGACCCTGACCGATACCGAAACCCTCGACGTCGTCGAACCCGCGACGGCGATTACCAAGACGGGCGTTCCCACCACCGCTCCGGTGGGCGGCGGCACCATCTCGTTTACGATCAGCGTCACCAACCCGGCAGCCCCGTCGACTTCGACCGCCTTCGAGGTGAGCGTCAACGACACCGTGCCTGCGCAGTTCACCGGCGTCAGCGCGCTCAGTGTCGTCGCTGCCGGCGGGGTCTCCGGCGTTGTCGACTCGAGCGCCGGCAACGCGATCAGCGTCTCCGCAGCGGTGTTCCCCGCAGGCGGCAGCTTGACGCTGAGTTTCACCGCCGACGTCTCCTCGCCGTTCCCGACACCGTCGCTCGACAACACCGCGAACGTGACGTGGACCAGCCTGCCCGCAGGCAACGGCACCGGTGCAGTTACGCCCGGAGCCTCTGGCGCAGCCGACGGCGAGCGTAACGGCGACGGCGGCGTCAACGACTACGCGGTCAGTGACACCGAGACGATCGTCACTCCGGTGCTGTTCCTGGCCAAGAGCGACGATCCCGACTCGGTGACACCGGGCGGTTTGCTCACCTACGTGCTGCTGGTCACCAACACCTCGACAACCGCGCTGACTAACGTCGAGTTGGTCGAGGCATACGACCCGCGAACCAGCTTCGTGTCGGCCAGCCCGGCGCCCGACATCGGCGACAACCGCTGGGTTATCGGGACGCTGGCTGCGGGCGCGCAGACCAGCATCTCCGTTACGGTATCGGTCGATGCCGGAGTCGGTGAGGGCGACGTCCTGCTGAACTCGGCGACGGTCACCTCCGACGGCGGCGGCCTGGCTACCGAGGACGAAGAAACCACCGTCACGGTCCATGGGGCCGGCAATGCGCTGCTGGATCTGGACAAGTCCGTGTCACCCGCGCAGGTACCCTCGGGCGGAGTGCTGCACTACACGCTGGCGGTGAGCAACGCCGGTCCCGCAACTTCCTACGCGACCGCGATCGACGATGTGCTGCCGTCGGGTCTGACCTACATGAACGCTATTCCGGCGCCAGCGGCGGTACTCGGCAACCTGCTGTCGTGGGACGTCGGCGACCTGCCGGCAGGCGCCTCGACGACGATCGAAGTGTTTGCCGAAACCGACGCGACGCTGATCGCCGGCGCGCTGCTCGACAACTGCGCGAACGCCGCGGGCAGCGACGGACCCGGAACCACCGCGAACGCGGGCCTGAATGCAGAAGGCTGCGCCGCCAGCACCACCTCGGGGCCCGGGACCGACTGCACGCTAGTCATGAAGAAGCGCAGCATCGGTGTTCCGGTCGTGGGCGGAGAGATCGTCTACCATTGCTTGTGGTGCGACCCCTGCGTCGACGCGGTCGGCGTCAACATCCTCGACCTGCTGCCTCCGGAGGTCGAGTTCGTCTCGGTCAGCACGCGCGATGTCCCGTCGATCTCGAATCTGACCGACCCTGCACGCGTGATCTTCGACATCCCGATCCTGCCGGCCGGACGCGCGGGTCTGGCGCAAATCCGGGTTCGCATCAAGGACGACGTGCTCCCGGGCACGGTGCTCACCAACGCGGTCACGCTGACGGACGCGGCGCTGCGCGTTCGCACCGACGATGACGTGGTGGTCGTGCTGTCACCCGGCACCGCGGCAGCCAAGTCGTCGCGCAGTGTCAAAGTCTCGGGGAACACGCGCGCACGGCCCGGCGCACTGGTGCGCTACTCGGCGCGCTACAGCGGCGTCGAGCAGGGCGCGTCGCTGACCATGTCGCTGTCGGATGGCCTCGAGCCGACCATGGCGATCCCGTCTCCCTCCTATCAGGACAGCGGAGTGCTGACCTGGAACGGCCTGCCGGCCAAGGGCAAAGTCGATGTGCGCGCACGAGTGATGATATCGGACCCGCGCGTGCGCGGATCGGTGGTATCGGCCGAGGTCACCGTAAGTGATGCCGACGGCACGTTGCTACGCAACGCCGCCGACACGATCGTGACCGCGACCCCGGGCGACCCGCCGGGTCCCGGCTCGTTCAGCAAGCTCGACCTCAAGGCACCGCGCTTCGTTCGTGCGGGGCTGATCACCTCGCTGACGCTGCGCTACACACGACTGAGCGGGAACGGCAGTGCGCTCGTCAACCTGCCCGAAGGCATGAGTTTCGATCAGGCCGTGCCCGCGCCCAGTTCCGTGCAGGGCAACGTGTTGCGATGGGACGCCCTGGCGGGAACCAGCGGATCCGTCAAAGTGCGGGCCGGCGTCGCGGCGGCGCTGGTACCGGGCCAACACGTCACCGTCGGTGCGAGCGTAACCGACGACGTCGGCACGGTTGCCCGGGAGACCGAATTGACACTGCGTTGATCGGATCCCGGTCCTGAAGGGAACCCTTCGGGACCGGGATCTCGAGTGGAAACGGACCAGGAAAGAAGTTTGGGTGCGGGGGGAGGATTTGAACCTCCGACCTGCGGGTTATGAGCCCGCCGAGCTACCAGACTGCTCCACCCCGCGGGGCGTTGCTATGACGCACCTGTGGCGGTGTCAAGTTGATCGACGAATCAGTCGGCGAGTCGCTCCGACAGACCGACTGCACTTCGAAGACTCGCAAGCTCGCGCGCGAGCAAGCGCCGCGCGTCACCGCCGGCCAGTTCGCCGAGCCTGAGCGGACCGATCGCATCCCTGCGAAGTTTCTCGACGTGACTGCCAACGGCCTCGAACATCCGTCGCACCTGTTGGTTGCGCCCCTCGTGCAGTCGCACTTCGACCCAGGCGCCCCGCGCCGGGGTGTGCCGCGCGGCGGCCTGGCGCGCGGCCCTGCGATCGACGCCCGCAGTGGCGCTTGGCGCGCGTCCGGCACCGCTGACTTCGCCTTTGCGCATGCGGCGCACGAACGCCGGCGCACTGCGACGGCCGTCGCGAAGCCGCACGCCCTCACGAAGCCTTTCGATCGCTTCCACCGAAGGAGCCGGACTGACTTTCACCAGATAGGTCTTCTCGAGGTGGAAACGCGGATGCATCAGGCGCTCGGCGAGTTCGCCGTCGTTGGTGAGCAGCAACAGCCCCGAACTGTGGTAATCGAGACGACCCACCGGAAAGAGTCCGTGCCCCCCGAGATCGTTTATGACGTCGCCGACACAGAAGCGCTTCTGCGGATCGTGCATCGTCGTGACGCATCCGACAGGCTTGTGGTAAAGCCAGTATTCGGGGCGGCGCCGCTCGCTGATCAAACGGCCGCTCACCTTCACATGGTCACGCTCGGGAACCGCGCGAGCACCGAGCTGCGTCACCACGCGACCGTTGACCGTCACCTCGCCCGCTTCGATCAGGCGCTCGGCCTCGCGACGCGAGGCGACCCCGGCTCTGGCAAGCAGCAACTGCAGACGGATGCCTTCCACTGCCCGCTTGGTCGCGGCACCGGTGCGGCTCGTCTTCGGTTTCGCCTTCGGCGCTGCGCCCGCGCGGCCGGTGGTTCTACTCTTCGGTTCGGTCGGTCGCGCCGGCCTGCTCGGCCGGCCCGGTTTGCTCGGCGCTTTGCGCTCCATCTTCGTCCTCCAGCGGCAAGATCCGCGCTTTCTCGCCTTCGCCGAACCCGCTCTGCTCCGACATGCGCTCGAAGTCGGAGCCGAGTTCCGGCAGAGTCGGCATGTCGCGCAGGCTACGCAGTCCGAAGAGTTCGAGGAACTCCTTGCTGGTCGCATAGACCAGCGGACGACCCGGAACGTCCTTGCGGCCCACTACCTTCACCAGCCGGCGCTCGACCAGCGACTCGAGCACTCCACCGCAATCGACCCCGCGCACCACTTCGATCTCGGCTCTGGTGACGGGTTGCCGGTAGGCTACGATGGCCACCGTTTCGGTGGCCGCGCGCGTCAGGCGCTGAGGCCGCTCGCGGAACAGCTTGCGAACGTAACGCTGGTGCTCGGGAGCCGTGCGTAACTGCCAACCGCCGGCCACCTCGACCAGACGAATCCCGCGAGTGAGAAGCTCCGTCGAAAGATCCGCGAGAGTCGCCTTCACTTCCTCGACCTGCGAGCCCTCGACGATCTCGACGATCTTGCGGGCCGGGAGCGGATCGGCAGCGGCGAACAGCAGCGCCTCGACCAGCGGCCGCAGTCGCTCGACCGGCCACAGCCCGTGCTCCGCCGACGCCGGCGACTCCTCAGTCTCCTCCACGCCGCCGGTCTCGAGCACCTCGCCGTCTTCACCCGCGGGTGCATCCTTCGCGTGTCGTCGCTCTTCGCTCACGATCGTTCGACCACCACGGACCCGTCGCCTCCGTCCTCGTCCTCACCGTCGGCGACATCGCGCCGGCCGGCATCTTCCTCGCCCAAGCCGCCGGCGCTGGCCGGGCCGTACATCTCGGTGAGGTCGGCAATGGTGTCGTCTATGTCCTGGCTGAGCAAGCGAAGGTGGATCGGGCCGCAGCGTCCCTCCTGCTCGGCGGCGATGACGCCGAGCTTGATCATCTCGAGCAGGCCCAGGAAGGTCGATATGATCAACCCGCGCGGGACGTCGTCGCCGAACAGTTCGGTGAACTCGAGGGACCCCGATGTCCGCAGACGCTGCACCATCGAGCGCACGGCGTCGGCGACGCTGTACTCTTCGCCCTCCACGACGTGAGGCCGGCGGGCAGCCGCACGTACCAGCACTCGTCGCAAGGCTTCGAACAGATCCGCGAGTTCGAGGCGGCGAAGCGCCGCCGGCTCGTCCGCAGGTCCCTCGGAAACGGCCGGCTGGCGGCGAAATACGTCTCGGTCGAGCAGAACCCGATCGCGCAGTTCCTCGGCGGCCTCGCGGTAGCGCTGGTACTCGGCGAGTTGCCTCACCAGATCGGCGACCGCCTCGTCCTCCTCTTCGTCCTCTTCGTCGTCGCGCGGTAGCAGCAGCCGCGACTTCATGTACATCAGCGACGCGGCCATCACGAGGTATTCGCCGGCGACGTCGAGACTGAGCTCCTCGAACATGCCGATATAGGCCAGATACTGATCGGTGATCTCGGCGATCGGAAGGTTGTAGATATCCAGTTCGTTGGTACGAACCAGGTGCAGCAGCAGGTCCAGGGGACCTTCGAAAGCGCCGAGCCGCACCGTATAGGCGGGAGTGCTCACAGCAAACCCATCGCCCGGCGCACCTCTCCCATGGTCTCTTCGGCAACGGCGGCTGCTTTTCTGCGACCTTCGGCCAGTACCTCGCCTACCACGCCAGGCCGCAGCTCGAGCGCGCGGCGCCGCTCCTGGATCGGTCCCAGCTCATCCTGCACGCGGCGGATCATCACCTTCTTGCAGTCCACGCAGCCGATCGAAGCGCTTCGGCAGCCCTGTGTCACCTCCGCCCGCTCCTGCTCGGTGCAGTAGATCTCATGGAACTGGAACGCCGGGCAGTCCTTGGGATCGCCCGGATCGGTGCGGCGCTGGCGCCGCGGATCCGTCACCATGCGCACCAGCTTTGAGTAGACCGTGTCGGAGTCGTCGCTCAGCGCCACGGCGTTGCCGTAGCTCTTGCTCATCTTGCGCCCATCGGTGCCCGGCACCCGAGCGGCCTGGACCACCAGACCGGCAGGCTCGGGAAAGATCGGGCCGTAAAAACGGTTGAAGCGCCGTGCGACCTCGCGCGTGAGTTCGACGTGCGGAAGCTGATCCTCGCCCACCGGGACGTGAGCGGCCTTGTAGAGCAGGATGTCGGCCGACTGCAGCAGCGGATAACCCAGAAACCCGTACGTCGACAGGTCGCGGCCTTCGAGCTGCTCCTGCTGTTCCTTGTAGCTCGGTACCCGTTCGAGCCACGGTACCGGAATGATCATCGAGAACAGCAGATGGAGTTCGGCGTGCTCGGGCACCTGCGACTGGCGAAACAACACCGAGACCTCGGGATCCAGACCCACCGCGAGCCAATCCAGAATCATCGCGGTGGTACTGTCGGCAATGCCGCTCGGCTCCGCGTAGTCGGTGGTGAGCGCGTGCCAGTCGGCGACGAAGAAGAAGCACCGCGCCGACTTCTGCAGTTCGACCCAGTTCTTCAAGGCGCCGTTGAGATGGCCGAGGTGCAGCGCACCTGTCGGACGCGTTCCCGAAACCACTACGCCCGCCGTTCGAGTCACGGCACCCTCCTGTTGGTTATTCGCCATCGTGATCAGAATACCGGAACCACGGCGCCGATCAGACGCAGCAGCAAGTGAATCACCGGGCCCAGTACCACGCCGAGCACGTTGGTCCACAGCAGTGCGACGACTATGAAGAAACCGTAGGGCTCGATCTGAGCCAGCGCCGCGCCTAGGCGACGCGGCAGCAGTCCCACCGCCACGCGTCCGCCATCCAGCGGCGGTATCGGCAGCATGTTGAAGACGGCGAGCACGAGGTTGAGCCGAAGGCTGAGCTGGCACATCAGCGCCAGCGGTTCGGCCACCAGGAAGCCACCTGCCGCGCCTTCGGGAGCCGCGTCCTGAAGCTGCAGGATCAGCGCTCTCAGCAGCGCGCTGGCCACCGCCACCGCAAGGTTCATCAGCGGCCCCGCCGCCGCCACCCACACCATGTCTCGCAACGGATTGCGCAGGCGATGAAAGGCCACCGGCACCGGCTTGGCCCAGCCGAACATCGGCGCTCCGCTCCACAGCAGCATCAGCGGCAAAACGATGGTGCCGATCGGATCGATGTGCGCCAGCGGGTTGAGCGTCAGGCGCCCGGCACGCTCGGCGGTGTCGTCGCCGAGGCGGCTGGCCACATAGCCGTGAGCCCACTCGTGAAAAACCACGGCGATCAGAAACGGCAGCACCCAAAGGGCGGCCAAAGTAGGGTCGAAGTTCATGAAAACGCGGCGCGCCGGGGCTCGCGCCAGCAATACCAGCGCCTCCGGCGGTGGGCAACCGGCCCGGTCTGCACATCAACGCGAGGGTTCTCTGGTTACTCGCATCTGCGCGCGCGGATGGTGGCGGCGGTGTACCTCGCTCAGACGTCCTGTGGCGACGTGGGTGTAGATCTGCGTCGTCGTTATATCGGCGTGTCCGAGCAGTAGCTGGACCGAGCGCAGATCGGCTCCGCCTTCGAGAAGATGGGTCGCGAACGAGTGACGCAGCACGTGCGGCGAGACTCGCTCGAGACCGGCCGCATCGGCGAGTCCGCGCAGTCGCTTCCAGAACCCCTGGCGGCTCAGCCGCTTGCCGGCCTGGCTCAGGAACAGCGCTCTTGCGCGCCCGAGCGGATCCAGAGCCGGACGGCCGCGTTCGAGGTACTCGCGCAGCGCTTCCTGAGCCGCGCGTCCAACCGGCACCGCCCGCTCCTTGGAGCCCTTCCCGACCACCGCCAGATAGCCCTGTTCCAGGTGCAACTCGGCAGCCGTCAGGCCCACCAGTTCCGAGACCCTCAGGCCGCAGCCATAGAGCAGTTCGAGCATCGCGCGGTCGCGCAGCAGCAACGGCGCGTCGCCCGCCGAGACCGCGAGCAGGCTCTCGATCTCGGTCGTGGCCAGTTGCTTGGGAATCGGCCGGCGGCGCCGGCCGGCGCGCAGATCGCGCACCGGACTCGACTCGAGCCGACCCTCGCGGACCAGAAACCTGAACAGACCACGAACCGCCGACAAGATCCTCGCGCGCGAGGACGGAGCCATGCCGCGCCGCTCGAGAGACTCGAGGAACGCGATCAGGTCGCCGCGATCGACCTGCGAAGGCTCGCTGCGCCCCCGCCCGCGCATCACTTCGAGCAGCAGCCGCAGATCGTGGCCGTAGGCCTCGAGCGAGTTGCGCGCCAGGCCCTTCTCGGCAGCAAGATGATCGAGATACCCGTCTACGGCAGCCGCCAGTGGCAGTTCCCGCGAGCGCGCAGCGCCCGACCGGGCCCGTATCGTGTCCGACTTGCCGCGCGGCCGTTTCAAAACACCAACTCGGCCGGGGCCGGCGCCGCACGGCCCGCCGCCTCGTCGATCGTGATCGCGCGAACTATCGACGCACTGACCTGCTCGAGCGCGGCGGCATCCTCCACTTTGCGACGCTGGGAATCGGTGACGTAGAAGACGTCGAGCACTTCGTTGAGGTGGGTCGAGATCTTGGCCATGTGGATATCGAGCCCCAGCTTGACCATCTCGTTGACGATCAGGAAGAGCAGCGCCGGGCGGTCGGCGGCGTAGACGTCGACCACGGTGAATTCGCGCGACAGCGCGTTGTCGACCTCGACGCGGGCGTAGCCGCGCCGCGCGGTCTTGTCGCCGATGCGGCGCGTACGCCGGGTCAGCACCGACCGCACCAGTTCTTCGACATCGACGCTACCCGCGAAGACCTGCTCGAGCGTCGCTGCGACCTCTTCCCACAACCGCGCCAGTGCGCCCTCGACCTCGCCGGCAACGTATTCGATGCGGAAGACGTCGATCGCCCAGCCGCTCGAGGACGTGACCAGCCGCGCGCTCAGGATATTGAGGCCGTGGGCCGAAAGCGCGCCGACCATGTCACGGAACAGCCCGATCCGATCGTGCGCGCAGATCGTGAACTCGGTGAAGCCGCGCTCGGGAAAATGCTCGACACCGTGGCGGAACATCGCCGAGCCGACCGACTCGAACAGACGCCAGTGGTCGATGATCTTCTCGTCGGGGTTGCCCAGAAAGTACGAAGTCGGGAGCGTGTCGAGGAACAGTTCGAGTCTGCTGCGTTCGGCCTCACCGGCGGCCCGATCCAGGAGGCGCCGACGGGTGCGCTCCGCTCGGCTCTGCATGTCGGCCTGCGCGACCAGACCTTTGTCGAACACTTCGACGGCGCTGCGATAGAACTCGGCCAGAAGATGGTCCTTCCAACTGTTCCATATCTGAGGTCCGACCGCTCGCATGTCCGCGAACGTCAGTAGGTACAGCAGCGTCAGGTGCTCGGCGGTGCCGACCTGACCGACGAAGTCCAGTACCAGGTCGGGGTCCTCGATGTCGCGCGTCTGGGCCAGCATCGACATGACGAGGTGGTTGCGAACCAGGAACTCGAGCGTGGCGCGGTCGTCCTCGTGCATCTGCAGGCGTTCGGCGATGTCGCGCACGATCACCGCACCGCGCTCGTCGTGATCGCCGCCGCCGTAGCCCTTGCCCAGGTCGTGAAACAGCATGGCCAGGAACAGCAGTTCCGGACGGTCGCAGTCGCGCATCGTCTGGGTCAGGAACGGGCTCTTCTCCTGATGCTCGCCGTCGCGCAGACCTTCGAGTTCGCGGATCCCGACCAGCGAGTGCTCGTCGACCGTGTAGACGTGGTAGTAGTCGTGCTGAACCATGCAGAACAGACGCCCGAACTCGGGGATCAGCCGCCCGAGCACACCGAGGCGGTTCATCTGCGCGAGGGCTTCGTAGACTCCCTCCTTTGCGCGCAGTATTTCGAACAGCGTCTGCACCGCAGGCCGCGACTGCGCCAACTCGGGGGTGAGCAGTTCGGCTTTCTGTCGCACCAGCTCGCGGGCCCGCGCCGAAAGCCGCACGTCGTGACGCTGGCAGTCGCGGAACACCGCGATCAGATTGACCGGGTCGGCGTCGATCGCCCGCTCCTCGACCACCAGCCGGTCGGCCACTACGGCGACGCCGCTGCGCAGCGTACGCTGTTTGACCAGACGCTCGAGCAGACCGGTGCGCTCGGGCGGAGCCAGCAAACGATCGACGATATCGTCGGTCGTGCGCGCCATCACCGCCGCGTGCTGGTAGTAGGCCCGAATGAACATGTCACCGGCGGTGTTGTTGCCCTCCGGCTGGTAACCGAAGCGCTCGCCGATGGCCTGCTGGCGCTCGAACGTCAGTTGTTCGGCCTTGCCCTGACTCAGAAAATGCAGCGCGCTGCGCGTGCGGAACAGGAACTCGCGCGCCGCGGCCAGTTCTTCGTACTCGCGGAGCGTAACGATGCCCTGCTCGCGCAGGCCCTCCAGATCGGCGACATCGCGCTTTACGCGGGCTATCCACAGCGCGGTATTGAAATCCCGCAGGCCACCCTGCCCTTCCTTGACGTTGGGCTCCAGGATGAATACCGAGCCACCGTTCTTCTCGATCCGCGTCCTGCTCTCCGCGAGCTTGGCGACGGTGAACGCCTCGACTTCGATCTCGCGCAATTTGCGTCGCACCGCGGTCTCGAATTCGCCGGCCAGTTCGGGGCTGCCGCACAGGTAGCGACCGTCGAGCAGCGCGGTCTTGATCGTCAGATCGCCCGAAGCGAGCGTCACGCATTCGGCCGCGCTGCGCACCGCGTGTCCGACCTGAAGGCGCGCGTCCCACAAGGTATAGAGCAACGATTCGGTGATCGTCTCGACGAACGGGGTGACGCCGCCCGAGTGCAGAACCAGAAGGTCGACGTCGGAGTGCGGGCACTGCTCGCGACGCCCGTAGCCGCCGAGCGCGAAAACCGCGCAATGCTGGCGCGTGCGGGCGTAACGCCTCGCGTAGCGCTCGATCGACGCGTCGAACAGGAAGCGGATCAGATGATCGAGACTCGCCGCCAGCCGCGTCACTGTGTCGATGCCGCTGGCGCCGGCCCAGTGCGCGGCTTCGAGTTCCTCGCGGACCGCAGTGACGTATTCGAGCGCGACGTTGGAGAGACGACCCCCCACACTGCCGGGGGCCGGCAGCAGCATCGCGGCTGAGGTTCCCGACTCGGGTGCCGCCACGCCTCAGACCCTCACCGGGGTTTCAAAGAGTGCCAGGTTTGGCCTCGCCCGCCAGATAACGCTGGATTCCGCGAAAGATGCCCTCGGCGACCTGGTCGCGATAGACGGTCGAGTGAATGCGGAGCCCTTCTTCACGGTGCGTCAGGAACGCGGCCTCGACCAGCACACTGGGGACGTCGATATCTTCGAGCACGAAGAACCGTCCATCCTTGACGCCGAGGTCGCGAATCGCTTCATAGCGCATCCCCAGATTGCGCACCAGTTCCGCCTGGATATTGCGCGCCAGTCTCTTCGAGTCGGCTTGCACGAGCGACGCGGCGGCCGGACCTGAAGCGCGCAGCGGTCGGGCGCCTGCGGCGCGACCGCGCCCGTGCCGTCCGTTCTCTTCTCGCACCAAGCGGCGCGTGGCGCGGTCGGCGCCGCTGCCGCGTGGGGACTCGGGACCCGAGTGATAGTAGGTTTCGATGCCGCTGGCGGCGGTGTTGACGCTCGCGTTGGCGTGGATCGAGACGAACAGCTCGGCGCCCCAGCGCGCGGCCGTCGCTCTGCGGTCGGCGAGCGAAACGAACACGTCCTCGCTGCGCGTCATCAGCACTTCGACGCCGAGCCTGCGACGCAGTCGATCGGCAACGCGGCTGGCCAGATCGAGCACGATGTCCTTCTCCCACTCGCCGTGCCTGGCCTGGGCGCCCGGATCCTTGCCGCCGTGTCCCGGATCGAGCACGATCAAGCGCCGGGCCGTGACGCTCTGGCGCGAGGGCGCAGGCTTGGCGCGAACCGGTTTCGCCGGCGCCGGCGCCGCGGTCGTGGGCGTGATCGGCGCTGGCCGTGGCGTGACCGGCTCTGACGGGGAAACGACGCGCGCCGAGGACGGCGCGGCGGTCGCGTCGGTCAACCGAATCTCGAGGCGTGCAGGGTTTTCGAAGGTCTGTACGCTCGCGCTGACCGCCTTGGCCAGATCCAGCAGCAACCGCACCGAACCCGAGCCGCTGTCGCCGACCACGACCACCCCGCGCACACGCGAGTCGTCGACCGGAAGAACCCTGGCAGCACGCTCGCCGAGCGTCGCGTCGTCGATCTCGACTACGAAGAGCAGGCCGTCGCGCCGCGTTTGGCTGCGCCCGTGAACCGGCGCCGACGCGTCGCACTCGACCACTATCTCGGTAACACCGGCGGAGCTGTGGCTGCGCAGCGAGCGCACGACCGCCGCCTCACAAACCGAGGTCGTCGCCGAGAAAAGAACTATGCTCCCGAGAACGAAGGCCGGGAGCGCAGGTCTTTGTGACCCTCGCACGTCCACCACCTCCTCACCTTCCTGCGCCGGACTCGGATTATTGCGCGGACCTCGCTTCGGCCACAAGGCGCGCGAGCATATTGAGAGCCTCCAGCGGGCTGAGCGAGTCCACATCCAGAGCAGCCAAGCGCTCGGTGATCGCGTCGCCGCTTGCTTCGTGGACCGCGCCAGCCTGCGCGACAGGCCTGAAAAGACTTAGTTGCCCGCTACTTGCGCCGCCGATTCCTTCGCCGCTCTCGAAACGGGCCAAAATTGTACGGGCCTTGTCGATCACCTTGTCGGGAACCCCGGCCAGCCGCGCCACCTCGATCCCGTAGCTGCCGCTGGTGGGCCCGGCGGCGATCCGGTACAGGAACAGCACGCTGCCCTTGTAGCGGCGTACCGCCACCGAGAAGTTCTCGACTCCGTCGTGCTCGCCCTCCAGGGCGGCCAGTTCGTGGTAGTGCGTCGCGAACAGGGTCTTGACGCGCGCCTCCAGCATCGCTTCGGCAACCGCCCAGGCGATCGAGATCCCGTCGAACGTCGAGGTCCCGCGCCCGATCTCGTCGAGCACCACCAGGCTGCGCTCGCTCATGCCGCGCAGGATCGCCGCGGTCTCCGACATCTCCACCATGAAAGTGGACTGCCCGGCTGCAAGATTGTCGCTGGCGCCGATGCGGGTGAAGATTCGATCCACCAGCGGCACCCGCGCCGACGTAGCCGGCACGAACGAGCCGCAATGGGCGAGCAGCACCAGCAGCGCGACCTGACGCAGATAGGTGGACTTGCCGGCCATGTTGGGCCCGGTGATCACCATCAGCAGGCGGCTGTCGTCGCCGAGACGGCAATCGTTCGGAACGAACGACGAACCGAGCCTGGCTTCGACCACCGGATGACGGGCACCGACGATGTCGAGTTCACTGCCGTCGTGGATTTCGGGCCGCACGTAGCCGCGTTGATGCGCTGTTTCGGCCAGACCCGCCAGCGCATCGAGCGCCGCCGCCGCCGCCGCGCTACGTCCCAGGCTCGCCTGCAACGGTACCAGCGCGGCCGTCAGTTCTTCGAACAGGTGGGTCTCGAGAGTCACCAGCCGCTCTTCGGCACCGAGCACCTCGTTCTCGCGCGTCTTCAGCTCCGGCGTGATGTAGCGCTCGGCGTTGGCGACCGTCTGCTTGCGCGTGTACGAGATCGGCACCAGGTGCTGGTTGCTGCGCGTGATCTCGATGTAATAGCCGAACACCTTGTTGAAGCCGACCTTGAGCGAGCCGATGCCGGTGCGCGCGCGCTCTTCGGTTTCGAACGCCGCGATCCACCCCTTGCCGTCGCGGCTGATCGTGCGCAGCCGATCGACTTCGGCGTGAAAACCTTCGCGGATGACCGAGCCCTTGCGCAGCAGCGCCGGCGGTTCGTCGACCAGCGTTCGCACGACTTGCTCGCGCGCCTTCGGAAGATCGTCGAGCGCCGCCGCGTACGACGACAGCGCCGCCGCTGCTTGCGGCCGATCCAGCAACAGACTGCGCAGCGTCGCCACTGCCGCCAGCGCATCGGCCAGCCGCAGGATGTCGCGCGGCCCGGCGGTGCCGGCGCCGATGCGCCCGAGCAGACGCTCGAGGTCGCCGATCCGGCGCAGCGCTTCGCGAACGTCGGCGCGAAGTTCGTAGTTCTCGACCAGCGCCTCCACCGCATCCAGGCGGGTACCGATCGCCGCCGCGTCCCTGAGCGGACGCACCAGCCAGGCCCTCAGCAGGCGCTTGCCCATTCCGGTGCTGCAGCGATCCAGCACCGAGACCAGACTCCCCCGCGCGGTGCCGTCGTAGGACTCGAGCAATTCGAGATTGCGGCGCGTGGCCGCGTCCAGGTGCAGATAGGCCGCGGTGTCGTAGGCCTCGGGCGCGCGCAGATGCGCGATGCGCCCTCCCTGGGTGGCCGCCACGTAGGCAACCAGCAGCGCGTGCGCGTCGCCAGCGACGCTCGTCGTGGCCTCGCTCGGGTCACTGGCGCGCCGCCGCAGATCGCCGCGTGCCAGATCGGCCCCGGCAAACGCGGAGGTCTCGCCGACCAGGCAGCGCGGCAGCACTCGCCGCAGCCCCTCGACGAACTCGGCAGGGCTTCCCGCGGGTACCACGATCTCGCTCGGACCGGCCGCTTCGAGTTCTTCGTGCAACTCGGGGAGTGTCGCCACGTGGGTCGTATGCAGCTCCCCGGTCGAGAAATCCGTCACCGCCAGGCCGAAGCGACCCGGCGCGCCGACCACCGCTGCCAGATAGTTGGACCGCTCGGGCGCGAGCGTTTCCTCGTCCAGATTGGTTCCGGGCGATATCACGCGCGTGACCTCGCGCCGCACGATCGCGCCACTGCTCCCGGGAAACTCGATCTGCTCGCAGATCGCGACCTTCTGTCCCGCTTCCATCAGCCTGGCCACGTAAGGCCGCACCGCGTGATACGGAAACCCGCACATCGGAATCGGGTACTCGTCGTTGCGGTTGCGCGACGTCAGCGTGAGGTCGAGCAGCTCGGCGGCCTTCTCGGCGTCCTCGAAGAACATCTCGTAGAAGTCGCCCATGCGGAAGAACACCAGCGCGTCGGGATGGGCGCGCTTGACCTCCAGGTACTGCTGCATCGCCGGCGTCAGCTTGACGCCCTTGTGCGTGGTCACCGGCGCTTTGCGGGGTTCTTCTTCGGACATTTCCAGGTTCCGTTGGCGGTCACACGACCTTGCGCCGCCGCGCGACGTAGTCGACCAGCAGGAAGCGCCCGAGATGGTCGGGCGTAGTGTAGAAGGCGCGGCCCTTGTTGATCGAGGTCATCTTCTGCACGAACGCGCGCAGCGGCGGGCTGTCGTCGAGCATGAAGGTGTTGATGCGTATCCCGCGCCTGGTCACCTCCTGCACTTCCCTGAGTGTTTCGACCGTCGCGCGCGAGGAGAGACCGCCGACGGTCATCGGCCATTCGCAGTACAGGCGCCCGCCGCTGAAGTAGGCGGTCGGCTGGCCGTCGGTGATCACCAGCAGTTGCTGAGTGGCGGCCGGATGGCGCGCCAGCAGCGCGGCGCCCAGATGCAGTCCGTCTTGAAGATTGGTGAACGGGTCGCCGACATTCCATGTGACCTCGGCGAGATCGGCGGGCCTCAGTTCCACCGCCCTGGTGTAGAAGCCGACCAGGCCGAAATAATCTCGCGGGAAGCGCGTGCGCATCAGCGTTTCCATCGCCAGCGCGACCTTCTTGGCCGCCGCGAAGCGTCCCTCCCAGCTCATCGACCAGCTCATGTCCAGCAGCAGCACCGTCGAGGTCCGTGTGCTGCGCCAGGTCTCGCGCACGTGAAGGTCCTGCGGTGCCAGTCTCACCCTGGGCGCGGCGGCCACACCACGCGATCGCGCTGCCTTCGCCGTCTGCGACGCGGCGGCGTCACGCGCGACAACCGTCTTGCCCGCGGCCTCGCGCAACAACGCCGCGCGCAAGGTGGCGGCGACGTCGATGTGGAGCGGGTCGCCGAAAGCGTAGGGATGTACCTGCTCGGTCATGGTCTCGCTGGCGCCGGCCCGGCGTGTGTCGTGACGGCCCGAAGAATCGGCGAGCAGGTCGGCAAGGATCTCGCGCAATGCGACTTGCCCGAGGCGCCGCGCCCCCTTCGGCGTCAGCACGCTGCGGCCGCCCTTGCGCACGACGTAACCGGCCTCGATCAGGGCGCGCATCGCCTGGCTCGAGCGCTCGACGTCCCCGGCGAACTCGCGCCCGAGCAGTCCCTCCAGTGCCTGGCCGTCGATGGAGTCGAAGTCGCGTTCGCGAAGCGCGCGTTCGATCTCGCGCAAACCTTCGAAGCGACTCATCAGTTCGAGGGTTTCCTCGAAGTCGAGGTCGCGCGGCCCCTGGAACTGTTCGCGAAAACGGCGCTGGAAGCGATCGACGCGCCGGATGTCGTCGCTTCGTTCGGACAGTTCCTCGAAGGCGCGACGCGCGTCCTCGTCCGCGAAAGTCCAGCGCTCGAGTTGTTCGAGCGCCTCCTCCAGCACCCGCGAGAGTCGCCCCAGCTGCGCGCTTCGCTCGCGCGAGGACGGCGAGGTCGGCTGGTGCTCGAGCGCTTCCTGTTCCATGCCCACGATGTCGTCGACGTCGTTCCACGGCTGCTCGAGCGAGTGCTCCAGGTTGAATTCGTCGTAGAGTCTGGCGATCCGTTCACGCACCTGGCGCAGCAACTCGTCGATGCCGCGCAGCTCGAGGCCCTCGGCGTCCGACCCCTCGCGCAGCAGCCGGTCGAGCGCCTCGTCGACGTCGTCGCAGCGGCCGAGGTATTCGGCGAGCTCGTCGAACAGCGCGTCGGGATCGAGCAAGACGCGCTGGGTTCCGTCCCAGATGGTGTAACGGGTGCGCACGATCCGCGTCAGGCCGCGTAGGAGAGACGTCCTCCGTCCCTGTGGCGGTTGAGCTTCTCGAGAAGATGCAGGCCTTCGAAGACGAACTCGACCGCGCACGCCATCAGTCCGGGACTCTCGAAGGGTCCCAGCCGTTCGAGCACGCCGTGAAGCCCGGGGATCGACGCGATTCCCTCCTGATAGTCGGCAGCGGGCATGGTGTCGGACACCGCCACCCCCCAGCCCTGCCCCATGTATTCGAGCACCGGCAGCAGATCGGCCGCCGATAAGCGCGCGTCGAACGCGCCCCGGATCGCGACCGACAGCAGCCGCTCGATCACCGCGCCCTCGCGCACCGAATCCATGCCGTATTCGAGCTCGAGCTTGCCGTTGCTCGATGCGAACAGTGCGTGCAGATCGCTGATGCGCGGAACGATCTCGTTCTCGCCGCAGCGCACCGCGCGCTTCTCGGCGTTGGCGAGCAGCGTCTCGTAGTTGTTGATCGTCACCCGCACGCTGACCCCGGAGGCCTGATTCACTTCCGGCGCCTTGCGCGCTTCCATCGTGAAACGTGCAACCAGTTCCTTCATGAAGTCCGGCACCCGCACGCGTCGTCCCTCGCGGACCTCGGCGCCGGCCTCCTGCTCCATCACCGCGATCTCATCGGCGATGGTGCGCGGATAGTGGGTGCGGATCTGCACGTCGAAACGATCCTTGAGCGGCGTTACGATGCGCCCGCGACTCGTGTAGTCCTCGGGGTTGGCGGTGGCCACCACCAGGACATCCAGCGGCAGCCGGATCTTGTAGCCTTTGATCTGCAGGTCGCGTTCTTCCATCACGTTGAACAGGCCGACCTGGACCTTCTCGGTGAGATCGGGAAGTTCGTTGATCGCGAAGATCCCGCGGTGGGTGCGGGCGAGCAGGCCGAAATGGATCGCCTCCTCGTCCGAGAGGTAGCGGCCTTCGGCGATCTTGATCGGATCGATCTCGCCTACCAGGTCGGCGATGGTGACGTCGGGGGTGGCGAGCTTCTCGCCGTAGCGGGCCTGCCGCCCGATCCAGACCACCGGCAGGCTGCCGCCCTGCTCGGCGGCCCGCCGACGGCACGGCGCGCACACCGGCGCGAACGGATCGTCATGGATCTCGCAGCCATCTACCGCCGGCACCGCTTCGTCGAGAAGCCCGACCAGCGCGCGGATCAGCCGGCTCTTGGCCTGACCGCGCTCGCCCAGGAGCACCATGTGGTGTCCCGAAAGCACGGCATTCTCGATCTCCGGCAGGACGGTTTCGTCGTAGCCGAGGACGCCAGCGAACAGCCCCTGCGTACCACCCTCTACGGCCAGCAGCCGCAGCAGGTTGGCGCGCATCTCTTCACGGACGCTGCGAGGCCGGTAACCGGCCTCCGCCAACTGGGCCAGCGTCGTCGCACGCTCTGATTTCATGGGGCCGCACGATGAGGCTAGGCGACGCCGCTGTCAACGCCGCCCTGTCGCTCTGCCGCAAGCGCACGGCTCTCGGCCTGTTCGGCTCGCTCGCGTTCATGGGCGAGTTCGTCGCTCGCCTTGGCGGCGGCCTCCTCGGCACGGCGCACCTTCTCCTGCTCGGACGCCAGCGCGACGCCGCGAGTGTCTGCGGCGCTGCGCACGCTCTCGAGTTCGGCGCGAAGTTTGTCGAGGTCGGCACCGAGCTTGTCGTTGCGTTTGCGTTGCGTCCGCACCGCCATCCGCAGCCGTACGTGCTCGACGAATGTTCCGGTTCCGGTCACCAGACTGCCGACCACCAGCGCTGCCAGCAGCAACAGCGCCAGCGGCACTTGCTGGGAGCCCTCGGGACGCTGCAGGAACGGCAACGCCGGCTGGTACACGAAGGTGACCGCAGTGGTGTTCGCGCTGGCCAGCACGATGCCGCCGACGATCACGATGACGCGGACGATCGCACGTAGAATCTTCACTTGACCTCCTCGAACAACGGCAGCAGGCGGTCGTAGGTCTCTTCGAGGTGCTGGGAAATCACCCGTGTCTCGGCCAGCAGCGGCATGAAATTGGTATCACCTTCCCAGCGCGGGACCACGTGCCAGTGCAGGTGATCGGCTATCCCTGCCCCGGCGCTACGACCGAGGTTCATTCCGATATTGAAGCCGGCCGGCGAAAACGCCCCGGCCAGTGCGCGCACCGCGCGCTGCAGCAGCGCCTGCACACCAGCCGCGGTCGCGCCGTCAAGAGAGGCGAAATCGGCGGTGTGCAACCGCGGCGCCACCATCAGATGCGCGCTGGCGTACGGGTAGAGGTTCATCAGCACGCTGGCGTGCTCGGTGACTGCCAGGACGAGGCTACGCCGCCGCTCGGCGGCAGCGTCGATTCGCGGCTTTTCGCAGAAGATGCAGCCCGCGCCGGGCGCGGGCTTTTCGATGTAGGCGAGGCGCCACGGCGCCCAAAGGACTCGCACGTGTGCGAACGGCCTCGGGTCAGACCGACGAGGAGTCGGTCTCGCCCTGCTCCAGATCGTAGCCGAGATCGACGCGCTGCTTGAGTTCCTTGCCGACCTTGAAGAACGGGACGCGCTTGGAAGCGACCGCCACCAGATCACCGGTCTTCGGGTTGCGTCCCTCGCGCGCCAGACGCTGCTTCACCACGAAGCTGCCGAAGCCGCGGATCTCGATCCGATCTCCGCGGCACAGCGCTTCGGTCATGCTCTCGAACACCGAGTTGACGATAACCTCGGCGTCCCTGCGCGAGTAGGCGGGATACAGCCGGACGATCTCATCAATCAGGTCTCGCTTGGTCATAGCGGCGGTGCCCTCCAACCGGCGTCTCGGCGTCTCCTGGTGCCTTGCCTGGCCGGTTTACTCGCCGCTTCCGCGGCGCGCGAGCTTTTCTTGGATCATGTCGCCGAGGGTAACGCTACCCCCCCGGCCACTGCCGGTCTCAGCCGACATGTAGGCCCTCATCTCTTCCTTCTCGGCCGACTGCATCAGCGACCGGATGCTGAGCGAGATGCGCCGCTCGCGGGTGTCGACCTGGGTGACCTCGGCCTCGATCTCCTGGCCCGGGTGGAACAGCTCACGCGGGTTCTCGACCCTCTCGCGGCCGAGCTGGGAGACGTGGACCAGGCCCTCGACCCCCTCCTCGATCTCGACGAAGACGCCGAAGTCGGCGATGTTGGTCACCTTGCCGTGGATGCGCACGCCGACCGGATAGCGGTCCTGCATGCGGCGCCACGGGTCCTCGTTGAGCTGCTTGAGTCCCAGCGACAGACGCTCGTTGGGGATGTCGATCCCCAGCACCAGACACTCGAGTTCGTCGCCCTTCTTGGCGATCTCGGAGGGGTGATGGACCTTCTTGGTCCAGTGCATGTCGGAGATGTGAACGAGACCGTCGATGCCTTCCTTGACGTTCACGAACACCCCGAAGTCGGTGACGCTGGTGACCTTGCCGCTCACCCGGGTGCCCACCGGGTGCTCGATCGGCAGCATCTCCCAGGGATTCGGTGTCACCTGTTTGAGGCCGAGCGAAATGCGGCGGTTCTCCGGATCGAGCGCGATCACGACTACGTCGACTTCGTCGCCGACCGAAAGTACCTGCGAAGGATGCGTGACACGCTTGGTCCACGACATCTCCGAAACGTGCACCAGTCCCTCGATGCCTTCTTCGATCTCGATGAACGCGCCGTAGTCGGTGAGGCTCACTACTTTGCCGTGCACGCGGCTGCCGGGGAACAGTCGATCGGCGACCGTGACCCACGGATCGTCGCAGAGCTGCTTGAGACCGAGTGAGATCCGATGCGAAGTAGCGTCGTACTTCAGCACCACCACCCGCAGCACGTCGCCGGGTTTGACGACCTTTGAGGGATGGCTGATGCGGCCCCACGACATGTCGGTGACGTGGAGCAGGCCGTCGATGCCGCCGAGGTCGACGAACGCGCCGTAGTCGGTGACGTTCTTGACCACGCCTTCGAGGATGACGCCCGCCTCGAGGATCTTCAGGGTCTCGCCGCGCGCGGCTTCCTGTTCCTTTTCGAGCAGCGCCTTGCGCGACACGACGACGTTGCCGCGCGCACGATTGTACTTGAGAACGGTGAACGGTGCGGTCTCGCCGATGTAGCGATCCAGACTGCGGGTGGGACGCGTGTCGACGTGGGAGCCGGGCAGAAACGCGAACACTCCGACATCGACCTTGAGGCCGCCCTTGACGCGACCGACCACGGTGCCTTGCACCGTGCCGCCGGATTGGTAGGCGTCCTCGATGGTCTTCCAGACGATGTTCTGACGGGCGCGCTGGTAGGACAGACGGAAGTCTCCGCCGTCACCGCCGGTCGACTCGACCAGGACCTCGATCTCCTGGCCTTCCTTGATCGTCATCGCGCCGTCGCGGTCCTGGAACTCGTACGCGGGAATCATGCCCTCGGACTTGTACCCGATGTCGACGGTAACGATGTCGTTGGAAATCGAAACGACGTGGCCCTTGACGATGTCCCCGGCCTGGATCGGCCGTACGGACGCCTCGAACATGTCCGAGAAACTCTCCGCTTCGTCGCGCTGAGTTACCTCATGCTCAACCTTCTCCTGTTGCATCAAAGAAAAAATCCTCCGTGGTGTGACGCCCGGACGGGCAGGCGCAGCTAATAACGCGCTGCGGCTGCGAACTCAAGGCAAGCTTTTGATTTCCGGCTGTTTCGCAACGCACCCTCTGGCGCGGGCCTCGGCTAGAATTCTCGCCACGACTCGCTCGAAACCCAGGTGTGTGGTGTCGATCACCACCGCATCCGACGCGACCGCCAGCGGAGCAACCTTGCGCGTACTATCACGCAGGTCCCTTTCGGCCATCTCGGCCTTCACGGTACCCACCGACGCGCCGTCGGCATCGGTCCTGCGCGTCTCGAGCAGCTCGGCGCTGCGGCGCCTGGCGCGCTCGTCAGGGTCGGCGTCGAGGAAGATCTTGAGGTCGGCGGCCGGGAAAACCACGGTCCCGATGTCGCGCCCCTCGACCACCGTCCCGGGGGCCCTGACCGCGCCGTGCTGCCAAGCCAGCAGGGCCCGTCGCACCGAGGGACAGGCCGAACTCTTAGAAGCGGCCTGACTCACCTCCGGAGCGCGGATCGCCTCGCTCACGTCGCGACCGCCGAGCAGAAACCCACGCCCTGCGGCGGTCGGCTCGACCCGCAGAGAAGCGACCAGCGCGGCCATCGCGTCGTCGTCGTCGGGCGCGACTCCCGCCTCCACGGCCGCGAGAGCCACGCAGCGGTAGAGCGCGCCCGAATCGAGATAGGAAAAACCCAACGCCTGCGCCACGCGCTGGGCGGTCGTGGACTTGCCGGCCCCGGCCGGTCCGTCGATTGCGAGGATGAAAATGCCCAGCGGGCCGGATCGATTCTCGGTCACGCGCCGAGCCTCCTCAAAACGTCGAAGAATTCGGGAAACGAGACCGCCACCGAGTCTGCGTCATCGAGCGTCACACCGTCAGCGCACGCCAGCGCCGCCACCGCCGCCGACATCGCGATGCGATGGTCGCCGTGCGTGACGATGTTGGCACCTCCGCGCACGGTCCCGCCATGTACGGAGAAACCGTCGTCGAAGACATCGACGCGAATACCCATCGCACCGAGCATTGCCGCAGTAGCCGCGATGCGATCGCTTTCCTTGACTCTCAGTTCGGCGGCACCGCGCACGGTGGACACGCCCTCGGCGAACGCCGCTACTACGGCAAGCAACGGCAACTCATCGATTGTGGCCGGAACTTCGCCGGCCGCAACGTCGAACGCGCGCAGCCGTGAGAACCTCGCGCTGAGAGTTCCGACCTCTTCGCCGCCGACCAGTTCTTCGACGCTGCTGCCAACGTCGGCGCCCATGCGGCGCAGCACCTCGAGGAAGCCCAGCCGCGTGGGGTTGAGCAGCACTCGCTCCACCACAACTTCGGAGCCCTCGACGATGGCTGCAGCTGCCAGCACGAACGCCGCCGAGGAAGGATCGCCGGGAACGCTGACATCGACGCAACGAAGCGCGCTCGGACCGCGAACCTGCACCCGGCAGCCGGCCGCGGCGTGGAGAGTGGACCCGCCAGCGGCGTGGAGGGTGGAGCCGCCAGCGGCGTGGACGCTGGACCCGCCAGCGGCGTGGCTCGTGGAACCGGAGACCGCAATATCCACCCCCATCGCGGCCAGCAGCCTTTCGGTATGGTCGCGACTGACCGCCGGCTCGACCACCACGGTAGTGCCGCGCGCCTGCAACCCGGCCAGAATCACCGCGCTCTTGACCTGAGCGCTGGCCACCGCCAGCGCCACCTCAGCCCCGCTCAGCCCGGTACCGCGGATACGCACAGGGGCGTGCCCATCGGTGGTCTCGATCACCGCCCCCAGGCGTGCCAGCGGCTCGGCGACCCGGCGCATCGGACGCCGTGACAGCGAGGCGTCACCGATCAGAGTTGCGTCCAGGCCCTGCTGCCCGGCCAGAAGTCCGCACAGCAGCCGCATCGTGGTCCCCGAATTCTCGCAGTCGATAGAGCCCGGCGCCCGGTCGAAGGCCAGAGCACAGCCCCGCACCAGCACGCTGCCGGGTCCGGTGCTCCCGATACGGGCCCCCAGACGCGCCATCGCCGCGATCGTCGATGCCACGTCGCGGCCGCTTGGAAGGCCGCGAACCAGAGCCTCGCCGCGCGCCGCCGCGTTGAACATCACCGCGCGGTGCGCGATCGACTTGTCGCCCGGCACCGCCACGCGCCCGCGCAGCGGACCTGCTGCCGGCAAGACCGTTCGCGCGCTCACGGCGCTACTGCCTTTCGCAGCCGGCGCGCAGCGGCGATCAGCTCGCGCAGCGCGGCTTCGTCTTCTTCGTCGACCGCCTTTCTGAGCTTCGCCCACAGCGCTGCGAAATCATCGATCGCCGAGAGCAGAGCCGCGCGATTGAGCTGCGCGATGTCGGTCCACATGTCCGGATCGCTGGCGGCAAGCCGCGTGGTGTCGCGAAACCCCGAAGCCGCCAGCGCGACTATGCGCTCGCGCGCCGGCGCGCCATCGGCGGCCGCCGCCAATATGTAAGCGACCATCTGCGGCAGATGACTGGAAGTGGCCAGCGCCTCATCGTGCTCGGCCGCGCTCATCTCCAGCACGCGCGCGTCCAACCGCTCCCACAGCATTCGTATCCGCTCGCGAAGCCGCGCCGACGTGACGTGGCAGGGAGTCAGCACCACCGTCGCGCCACGGAACAGATCGACATCGGCGGCGCCCGCGCCGCTCTCGGCCTTGCCGGCAAGCGGATGCGCGCCGAGGAAGCGACCTGCCAATCCGAGTCGCCGCGCTTCGGCTACGATCGGCCCCTTGACGCTGCCGACGTCGGTGATCACGCACGAAGCCGGAGTGTTGGCTGCAACCTCCGCGAGTTGCTCGAGCGCAGTGCGCACCGGAGTGGCCAGCACCACCAGGTCGGCATCGGCGCACGCGCGGGCGAGATCGCTGGTAGTGTCGTCGAGGAACCCGCGGGCTCTGGCGGTCGCGAGATTGGCGGCCGAGCGTCCCACGCCCGTGGTGCGCACGAACAGTCCTCGCGCCTTGCCGGCACCGGCCAGCGAAGCGCCGAGAAGCCCGGCGCCGACCACTACGCAGTGTCGCCAGCCCTTGCCGCTGTGCTCACCCACGCGCGCACCCGCGCGCGGCCAGCACCGCTTCGAGCGCCGCGATGGTTCGCTCGTCCTCCGCTTCGGTGCCGAAGGTTACGCGCACGTGGCCGGGAAACCCGTACGCGTCCATCGGGCGCACGATCACGCCGCGCTGGAGCAGCGCCTCGGTGACAGCCCTGCCGTCGCCCACGCGGACCAGAACGAAGTTGGCGTGGCTCGGCACGAAGTCGAGACCGAGCGCCGCGCAAGCCTGGCTCCAGCGCCGCCGGCCGGCGCGCACGCGCCGGCGCGACGCCTCCACGTGTGCATCGTCGTCGAGCGCGGCGCAGGCGGCGACCTGCGCAAGCATATTGACGTTGAACGGCTGGCGCAGCCGCGCCAGCGCGTCCATCACCTCGAGCGATCCCACGCCGTAGCCGATGCGCAGACCGGCCAGACCGTAGATCTTCGAAAATGTGCGCGTGACGACCAGCCCCGGGTGACGATCCAGGAAGTCGAGACCGTTCGGGTATTCGGGATCCTCGACGTACTCGAAGTAGGCTTCGTCGAGCACCACGCAGACGTCCTCGGGAACCCGCGCGAGAAACCTTTCCCACTCGGCGCGACGAAAGATCGTCCCGGTCGGGTTGTTCGGGTTGGCCAGAAAAACGACTCGCGTGCGCGGCGTCAGCCGCGCCGCTATCGCCCCCAGGTCGTGCTCGAAACCGCGCGCTGGAGCCTTGACCGCGGTGGCACCGACGGCGATCGAAACCAGCGGGTAGACCAGGAAGGCGTCGGCCGAGAACAGCACTTCGTCGCCGGGCCCGGCAAACAGCCGGCACGACAGTTCGAGCAGTTCGTTGGAGCCGTTGCCGAACACGATACGTTGCGGCTCGACACCGAGGCTGGCGGCGAGCTTCTCGGCCAGCACCAGCGCACCGCCGTCCGGATAGCGATGGATGCCTGGCAGCGCATCGCGCAGCGCTTCCAGCGCGAGCGGCGAAGGGCCGAGCGGATTCTCGTTGGAGGCGACCTTTATCGAGCCGCGGATGCCGAGCTCGCGCTCGACCTCCTCGATCGGCCGCCCCGGCTTGTAGGGCTGCAGCGAGCGAATACGCTCGGGAATACGCGGGCCGGCCATCGTCGCGGCTAGTTATCCGGAACTCTCCGGAATCTCCACGGCCGACGGCTAGACCGCCATCGGATACGAACCGAGCACCTTTACGGACAGGGCGATGCGCTGGAGGGATTCGAGGGCTTTGGCCACCGGGGCGTCGTTGGCGTGGCCGCTGACGTCGACGAAGAAGCGGTACTCCCAGGAACGGCCTACCAGCGGGCGCGACTCGATCATCGACAGGTTGACGCCGTTGCGCGAGAACTGGCGGATGATGCGCTCGAGGATGCCGACCTGATCCTTGACCGTGACAACCAGCGAAGTGCGGTCGCGACCGCTCGACTTGGTCTTCTGGTCGGGTCCGATGACGAGGAAGCGCGTCACGTTGGCGGCGTTGTCCTGGATCGAGCGCGCTACCACCTCGAGTCCGTACAAACGCGCGGCCAGCGCGCTGCCCACCGCTGCGGTACCCTTCTCGCTCGCCGCCAGCTTGGCAGCCGCAGTGGTGCTGGTGGTGGCCAGCAGTTCGATGCCCGGGAAATTCTCGGCCAGGTAGCGCTTGCACTGGGCCAGCGGCTGCAGGTGCGAAGCGATACGCCGCACCTTGGTGCGATCGGTGTCCTTGGCCATCAAGCAGTGGTCGATCTTCAGAATCGACTCGGCCAGGATCGTCGCGGTGGTCTCGGCCAGCGCGTCGAGCGTCGGCGTCACCGCGCCGTCGGTGGTGTTCTCCACCGGTACCACACCGAACGCCGCGCGCCCGGTTTCCACCGCGGTGAAGATTTCCGGAATCGAGTCGCACGGATCGAAGCGGGCGCTGCTGCCGAATTGATGCACCGCCGCCGCGTGCGAGTAGGTTCCTGGCGGGCCGAGGAAGGCCACCGTGATCGGGCACTGGATCGCGCGGCACGCCGAGATGATCTCGCGGAAGATCGACTCCACCGCGTCGTCGCGCAGCGGACCCGGATTGGCACGGCGGATCGCGGCGAGCACCTGCGTTTCGCGGCCGACGTCGAGCACACCGTGCTGATCGGCGGCCTTGGCCTGGCCGATGGCCTTGGCCAACCCGGCGCGCTTGGCGACCAGGTCGAGAAGCCGTCGATCGACGTCGTCGATGGCGGTGCGAAGGTCGGTCAGGCTCTTCTTCTTCGAAGCCAAGTCGTGATCCTCTGCCGTCGCTATCTTCGCGGCTGCCCGGGCACGGTGAAATTCTCAGGAAAAGAACGTCCTGGCAAGGCGCAGGGCCGCCTCGGCGTCGCCGTGTGCAATCTTGACCGTGTCGGCCTGCCCGCGCAGCCAGGTGCGCTGGCGCTTGGCGTACTGGTTGGTGGCGCGTCCGATCGCCTCCGCCAGAGCGCGTCGCGGCAACGCGCCGGCCAGGCACAGACCGGCCTCCCGGTAGCCGATCGCCTGGAACGCTCGCGTGGCCGGTGCATAGCCGCGCGCGTGCAGCGAGGCCAGTTCTTCGACCAGGCCGGCTTCCACCATCGCGCGGCTTCGCGCCTCGATGCGCTCGCGCAGCTCTTCGCGTGCGACCTCGACTTCGAGCGTCAGCGTCACGAAGGGTCGCTCGGAAAGCCCGTGCTCGGCCAGCCACATCGACAGCGGCCGGCCGGTGGATTCGAAGACTTCGAGGGCGCGGATCAGCCGCACCAGGTCGTTGGCGTGAATGCGCGCCGCCGACGGCGGATCGACGCGCGCGAGCCGCACGTGCAAGGTTCCGGGCGACTGCGCTTCTTCGCGCTCGAGGCTGCGGCGCAGCGCCACATCGGCCGGCGGGCCGGCAAACAGGCCGTGCTCGAGGCTTCGCAGGTACAGACCGGTGCCGCCGCACACTATCGCCGCGTGCCCGCGAGCATGAATGTCGGCCAACACCGACAGAGCGTCCCTGCGCCATGCCGCCACGTCGTAGTCGGCATCGGGATCGACGACGTCGATCAAGTGGTGCCGCACGCGCGCGCGAAGCTCGGCCGGCGGCTTGGCCGTACCCACGTCCATGTAGCGATAGATCTGGCGCGAATCGGCGCCGACGATCTCGGCGCCCAACGCCTCGGCAAGCGCCGTTGCCAGTTCGCTCTTGCCCGAAGCGGTGGGCCCGGCAACGACCAGCACGCGAGATGGAAGAGTCTCGACCGCCATGGCGAACTACGCGAGCCTACGCGGCGGGCCGCCGCGGCTGTCGCTCACCAGATGCAACCCGGCACCTGCCCGCGAATCGCTTCGTCACACGTCACGATGACCGCGCCGGCCATCCGCCACACCAACGCGCAGGTATCGAGCAGGTACGGCTTCATCCCCACGGGGAATCGTCGGGTCCGACGCTACCGAGCACATCGCCGCTGATCTGACCTCGAAAAGTCCCGGGGTGCCGCGACGCCGGCTCCACCAGCGCAACCAGTCTGGCATAGGGCCGGCCGGCCTTGGCGATGATCACTTCTTCGCCGTTGTGCGCGCGCTCGAGCAGCTCGGAGAAGTGGGTCTTCGCCTCGTGAACGTTGGCTTGGATCGCCATGGGGTGTGAGGCTAGTCCACCCGGTGGACTCGATCAACGCAGCGGCGCGGCAAACCCGTCCTCAGCG
>JACRCR010000183.1 GCA_016218925.1 Deltaproteobacteria bacterium
CAGATCGATGCTGGTGCCGATCTCGGTCGGCTCGTAGCCGAACGCGCTCTTGAAATCCGCCTTCTCGGCGTCCTTCATCTCGCGGCTCATCGGACCGAACTGCGCGGTTCCCGCCACCAGCGCCGGCGGCGCCGTGGACGAACCCTTGCCCTCTATCTCGACCCGAACGTTGGGGTAGAACTTCTTGAAGCCCTCGGCCCACAACGTCATCAGATTGTTCATGGTATCGGAGCCCGCACTCTTCAGGGTACCGGAGACTCCTTGTACGGGAGTGTAGGACGCGATGGAGGGGTCCACCGCGACCTGGGCCCGCGCCGCGGCAGCGGTCAGCAGCGCGGCGGCGACGGTGGCAGCGAACGAGGAATGGGTACGTTTCATGATTGATTCTCCTGTCTGGTGGCTTCTGTAGACGGTCTAGGTGCCGATCTCGAGGATCTGTACGTCGCCGACCTCGTCGGCGGTCGCCCTTCACGTTTCACCGCGTCCACACTTAACGCGGGTGTGTTAGGAGCCTGTTAGCGCAGGGTCAGCGTTCCAGTAAGAAGTGATTCGGTGAGACCCAGGGCCTCGGCTATGCTCACCTCACCGCGGCGCTAACCGATTGCTAACCGTTCCTGAATGAACGTCTAATCGTGACGCTTCAGTGTCTTCACCGAGTTTTGACGCAACAGTAACTTCGACCGAACGAAAGAGGAGATATCAGGATGTATGGCAAGTTGAGGAAGGTTGTGACCGCTGCGGGGTTCGTCGCGATCACTATTACGGGGTTCGCAGCCGGCGTCGAAGCGGCGTCCGCGGAAAAGGACGCGGCAGCCAGCGCGGCGCCGTCCGAGAAATCCATCTACGACCGGATCTGGGCGCTGCCGAGCCTCTACAACAATCCGGACAACCACTGGATCGAAGAACTCGCCGTCGTGGGCCGGCAGCAGAACGACCTGTATTACGTGTCCGCGGACCAGGGCTCGAATACCGACTTCGTCGACCGCCGCACGCGCATAGGCCTCAAGGCCAGAATGTTCGACACCATCACGCTCCACTCCGAGGTCGACCTCAACCTGGAGCCGCACGGGCAGACCTACAACAAACTGACCGACTCATACGTGAAATGGTCGCCGAGCAAGCTCTTCAATCTGACGGCCGGCAAGCACGGCGCGAAATTCACGCTGGACGGCTCGACCAGTTCCACGCAGCTCATCACGATCGACCGCAGCAACATCGCCAACAACTTCTGGTTCCCTGAGGAGTACGTCCCCGGAGTCAGCGTGAGCGGCGAAGTGGGTAACTGGCTCTACAACGCCGGGTATTTCTCGTCCGGCGAAACCAATCGAGAGTTCGGCAAGTTCAACGCCGGAAGCTTCGCGCTGGTCAGCGGTGGGTACAACTTCGCCGAGGCGCTCGCGGTGGACAAGGCGCTGTTACGCCTGGACTACGTGTACCAGGACCCGAACGCCGGCAACAGTTTCACGCGTGCCAACGAGGACGTGGCTTCGCTCAATTTCCAGCTCGAGAAAGGACCCTGGGGGCTGGGCACCGACATTGACGGCGCCAAAGGCTACGGCTCCGGTTCCGATCTCTTCGGTTTCCAGATCCTGCCCAGCTACAAGTTCAACAAAGAATGGCAGACGGTGTTCCGCTACTCGTTCATCGACAGTTCCGACGACAACGGCATCCGCCTGGCCCGCTACGAGAATGCCGTCGTCGGTGGACGGGGTGACCGCTACAACGAGGCCTATCTCGGTCTGAACAGATACTTCTACGGCCACAAGCTCAAGTGGCAAACGGGAGTGCAGTACGCGTCGATGAAGGACGCCGCCCACGATGGCGGCAGGTACAACGGATGGGGCATCACCACCGGACTGCGCATCAGTTGGTAGAGTGTGGCCGAGGTCCTTCGTGTCCCAGTAGCGGACCGTAGACGAAAGCGGCTTCCGGACCGACACGACCTGGCGCCGGGCCGCGATCTCGTCGGGGTTGGCCGAACCCGGCCCGACGCACAGTGTCGATAGTCCGCTCCCAGCACCGCGGACGGGCCGCCCTGCGTAGAGCGCCTTAACGCAATTCCAACGCTCCTCTGACACCGCGTTAGCGCGGTCTGCGTACAAGGAAGTGCGCAGTCGGAGGAAACATGCGTCACATCGCCACTTCATCATGCTCATACTGCCTTGCGCTGGCAGGGCTGCTCGCACTGGCGGCGGCGCCGATCGCACTGGCGGCCACGGCCCCGCCGGCCGACCACGCCGCAGCGCCGACCGCCGCTGCTACAGCGACGGCGCCCGCCCAAGCAGCCCCGCTCTCCGTGGCTCCGCAACCGCCCTCGGCCGAGAAGCTCGAGCGCGCCGGTGCGGAACAGATCGGAACCGACAAGGAGGCCCATGCCTCGCAGGAGCGCATCAACAACCTGGACGACGAGATCCAGAAGCTGCTCTCGGAGTACCGCCGGGCGTTGGCGGACGCAGAGAGCCACGCCGCCTACGCCGACCAGCTTGCCGCTCAGATCGCTTCGCAGAACGGAGAGCTCTCCGCCATCCAGGCGCAACTCGACGAGGTCGAGGCCACCGCCCGCGCGGTCACGCCGCTGCAGCAGCGGATGCTGGAGACCCTGAAGCAGTTCGTCGCGCTCGACGTTCCCTTCCTGCTCGAGGAGCGCACCAAACGGGTGGCCACTCTCGAAGAGATGATGACACGCGCCGACGTGACGATCTCCGAGAAGTACCGCCGCATTCTCGAAGCGTACCAGGTGGAAATGGACTACGGACGCACCATCGAAGCCTACGAAGCAAGGCTCGGCGATCGCACCGAGGACAGGACCGCGCGGTTTCTTCGCGTCGGGCGCGTCTCGCTGCTGTATCAGACCCTGGACGGTCACGAGACCGGCTACTGGGACGCTCAGAAGAAGGACTGGGTCGTGGACAACCATTACGCCCACGCGTTCAAGGAAGGCGTGGCAGTGGCGCAGAAACTGCGCGCTCCCGAGATGCTCGTCGTACCGGTGCCGGCCCCGCGGGAGGCCAAATCGTGAAGAAGCCCTCGAATAGTGCCGGCATGACCTGCTACCTGCTGCTGTTCGCGTCGATGTCGCTTTGGTGCGCCGGCGCCGGGCGCGCCTACGCGGCCGACAACCTCGAGGACCTGCTCGACCAGACGCGCAACGCTCGCGCCGCCCAGCAGAGGCTCAATGCAGCGCGTGAAAAGGAGTTCCTCGACAACCGTGATCGCCAGGCCGAGCTGCTGGCGGCGGCGCTGCGTTCGAGGGACGCAGCCGAGGCTCGCAGCAAGGAACTTTCGACGACCTTCGATGCCAACGAGGTCACGCTCGCCGAGCGCGAGGAACTGATGACGCAGAGGCTCGGAAGCCTCGGCGAACTCTTCGGTGTGGTTCGCCAGGTGGCCGGAGACACTTCTTCGATCCTGTACTCGTCACTGATCAGCGCTCAGTACCCCGGACGCGACGGATTCCTGGCCGGCCTCGGCAAGGCCAAGTCTCTGCCGTCGATCGAAGAGCTGGAAAGACTCTGGTACGAAATCCAGCGCGAGATGACCGAGAGCGGACGCGTGGTGCGCTTCCGTTCCAACGTCATCGAGGCCAACGGAAAGCCGGGCCAAGCCGACGTGGTGCGCGTCGGTTCCTTCGTCGCCATGGCCGGCGGCCGTTACCTCAACTACCTGCCGACCCTCGGGTCGCTCGCGGTTCTGGCACGCCAGCCCGGTTCGGATCTGATCGACAGCGCCGGGAAACTCGCGGACTCTCGCGGAGGCTACGTCCGGGCGGCGGTGGATCCGTCGCGCGGCGTGCTGCTCTCGATGATCGTGCAACGCCCCGACCTGATGGAGCGAATCCGCAAAGGCGAGGAAGTCGGCTACCTGATCATCACGGTCGGCATCATCGGAGTTCTGCTGGCGCTGTACCAGGCCGCGTTCCTGATTCGCACGCGCGCAGTGGTCAAGCGCCAGCTCACCGATCTGGATCGCCCGGTGCCCGACAACCCGCTGGGTCGCGTGCTCGGTTCGATCAAGGCCACTCCCGAGACCATCGAGGAGGACGCCGAGGTGGTGGAGCTGCGCATCTCCGAAGCGGTGCTGCGCGAGGTACCCAGGCTCGAGCGTTTTCAGGCTTTCCTTCGCCTGGCGGTAGCGGCGGGTCCGCTGCTTGGACTGATCGGAACCGTGATGGGCATGATCATCACGTTCCAGAGCATCACCGAGTCGGGTTCGAGCGACCCACGCCTGATGGCCAACGGCATCGGCCAGGCGATGATCGCTACCGTTCTCGGTCTGGGGATCGCGATCCCGCTGCTGTTCATGAACGCCGGCCTGGCATCGATGTCGCGGCAGGTGGTCCAGGTTCTGGACGAACAGAGCACCGGCTTGCTGGCCGAGCGCCTCGAGCGCGCCAAGAGCGAGGGCGGCCGGCGTGCCTGAGACGCTCGTGCAGCGCGTGCTCGACTCGATCGACGCGGTTCGTGATCTGATCGACGGCGGCGGCCCCTTCGTGCTGGCGATCTTCCTTTGCGGCGTGACGATGTGGACGCTCGTGCTCGAGCGCTACTGGTACTTCGCGCGCGTGCTTCCGCGCCAGACCGAGCAGACGGTGCAGGTCTGGAACGACAGGGCCGACCACCACTCGTGGTGCGCCCACCAGATCCGCTTCGCGATGATCTCGCGCCTGAACGCCGCGATGAGCGCCAACTTCCCGCTGCTGCGCGTGCTGGTGCCGCTGTCGCCGCTGCTCGGTCTGATCGGCACCGTGAGCGGCATGCTCGAGGTGTTCGATTCGATGGCGCTCAAGGGCTCGGCCGACGCGCGCGCGATGGCCAGCGGAGTTTCGCACGCGATGATCTGTACGATGACCGGCCTGGCGATCAGCATCACCGGGCTCTATCCCGTCTACTATTTCCGTTCGCGCACGCGACGGGAGACCGAACTGATCGGCGACAAACTGGTCTACTGAGATGCGCCGCGCAAGACACGTGGAAGTGGAGGACTCGACGGGGATCGACCTCGCGCCGATGCTCGACTTCGTGATGAATCTCCTGATCTTCTTCATCATCACCGCGGTTTTCGTCAAGGAAGTCGGCATTCAGGTACAGCGCCACGGCGGCGGCGCCGCCGGCGTGGCCTCGGAAAAGTCGGCAGGCAGCATCTCGGTGGTCGTGAAACAGGCCGGCGAGGTCCTGGTCGACAACCGTGTGGTCGACGTGCGCGCGGTGAGAGCCAACGTCGAGCGCCTGCACGCACAGAAGCCCGAGTGGGGCGTGATGGTGACGGCCGAGCAGAGCACCGAGACCGGTCTGCTGGTTCAGGTTATCGACCAGGTCCGGCTCGGCGGCGTCGACAACATCTCGTTCGGGACCTCTTCGAAATAGCGCATGCGACCGCACCGCCACACCTCGCACGAAGGCGACGAGACCGGCATCGACCTCGCGCCGATGCTCGACTTCGTCATGAATCTTCTCATCTTCTTCATCATCACGACTTCGTTCGTCCGCGAGGCGGGAATCGCAGTGGTGCGCCCCGAAGCCGCCACCGCCCTCCACGAAGATACCGGCAACATCCTGGTAGCGGTGCGGCCCAACGGCGAAGTCTGGATGGACCGCCGCCAGGTCGACATGCGCGAGATCAGGCCGACCATCGAGCGCCTGCACCTGGAGCGCCCCGAGGACACCGTCGTGGTCCTCGCCGACAGGGCCGCCAAAGCGGGCCTGCTCGCACAGGTGATCGACGAAGTGAAGCAGGGCGGCATCAAGGACGTCGCGATCGGCGCCGCCGCGCTGGCGGGGAAGTAAGCCGTGGCGATGCTGCGTTTCCCGGTCGCGTTGATGCTCTCGGTCGTGCTGACGGTGTCGTTGTTCTCGTTCCTGCACACGATGACGCAGGTGCGCAGTAGCGCGGACGCTACCGCCGTCGCGCTGTCGAAGGTCGAGTTCGTGCGACTGCGCCGCGAGGTGGAGGTCGAGGAGAAGAAGCGCGAGAAGCCCCAGCGCGTCAAGCCCGAGCAGGCGCCCGTCACGCCGGCGATGGCGGTGGCCAAACAGGAGGGCATCAACCTGGGTCTGGACGTGCAGGCGATCGCGGCCGGCATCGGTGCCGAGTTCGGATCGGCTGGCGGCGGCGGCGACGGTCGCGGCATTCCCGGCGGCCTCGCGTTCGGCGGCGGAATGTCGGATCGCGGTGCGCTGCCGCTGGTGCGCGTCGAACCTCAGTACCCTCCCCAGGCCGCGCGCCGCGGTCTGGAGGGCTGGGTGCAGCTTCGCTTCAACATCTCCACCGCCGGATCCGTCAAGGACGCGGTGGTCGTCAAGTCGAGCAGCTCGCTGTTCGATCGCGCCGCGATCCAGGCGGTCAACAAATGGAAGTATCAACCTCAGATGCAAGCGGGAGCCGCGATGGAAGCCCGAGGCATCGAGGTGGTGCTCCGATTCGAGTTGGAGAAGTAGCCCCCATGAAAACCTCATCGCTCCTGCTGTCGCTTCTTCTGTGTCTTGCGTCCAGCGTTGGCGCGCAAGAGGTCGCGAGTCCCGGTGCGCCTTCCGGTGAGGTCAGAGCCCGCAAGAGCGTCGCGCTGAATCCGGCGATCGCCGAGCGGCTGCTGCGCGCCAACGCGCTGCTGGAAAAGGACCATACCGACGACGCACTCGATGTGATCGACGAGCTGGCCGGGCTGCGCAGGCTGGGGCCCGCCGACGTTGCACAGATCCATCGCTTCCGCGGATACATCCTGGTCTCCAAAGGAGACTCCGCCACCGCTGCACAGGAATTCGAAACCTCGCTCGCGCAGAACGCGCTCGACGACGCCGCGCGTTTGGGAATGACCTACTCGTTGGCCCAGATCTATACACAGACCGGCAGATACGATCGTGCCCTGGAGCTGATCGACGACTGGTTCGAGACCGCCGAGCGCCCCAAGCCCGATGCCTACTTCCTCAAAGCGATGATCCTGGTCCAGCAGGAAAAGTTCGCCGAGGCGCTGGCTCCGGCGCGTACCGCGATTGAGAACAGCGCCCAGGATCGCGAGAGCTGGTTGCAGCTTCTGGCGGCCATCCAGTTCGAGTTGCACGACTACGCGGCGGTAGCGTCGGCGCTTCAGCGCCTGGTCGTGGTTGCGCCCAAGACCAAGCGGTACTGGGTCCAGCTCGCGTCGATCCAGAACGCTCTGGACGAGGACGACGAGGCGCTGGCAACTCTCGGTCTGGCCCATCGGGCCCGGCTGCTCGACGCAGATCGCGAATACCGCCAACTGGCGCGTCTCTCGTTCGTGAACGAACTGCCATACCGCTGCGCCCAGACCCTCGAAGAGGGGATCAGCACCGGCGTGGTGACCGCCGACGCCGACTCCTACGATCTGCTGGCCAACTGTTACATAGCGGCGCGAGAGACCGATCGCGCTCTGCAACCGCTCGAGAGAGCCGGTGAGCTCGCGCCCGAGGGCCAGAGCTACCTGCTGCTGGGACAGCTCCACCTTCAGCGCGACCGTTTCGAGCCGGCGCGTGTAGCCCTGACCAAAGCGCTGGCAAAGGCCAAACCCGATCAGCGCGGTTCGATCGAGCTGCTGCTCGGCATCGCACAGCTCGGGCTCGACCGCTTCGACGACGCCGAACGCTCCTTTCGCGCCGCCAGCGGCGACGACAAGATCCGCTCGGCAGCGCAGAGCTACCTCGCGCATCTCGAGCAGCAACGCGCACGCCGCGACATTGGCCGAGGCGCAGGCGAGGACAGCGCAACCGCCAGCGCAGCGCCGGCCGCGGCGGACGAGGAACTGAGTCAATGAAGTTGCACGCATGCGCGGCCGTGCTCGTGATCGCCCGCATGGGGCAGGGAAGAGAGAACCTCCCGGTTCCCGCGCAGTGACCACCGCCCGCCGCCGCGCGATTCTGGCAACCGCGCTGGTCGCCGCCGCTGCGGTTCTGGTCTACGCCAATGCGATCGGCAACTCCTTCGTCTACGACGATCTCGAACTGCTCGCGCACAACCGGCTGATCCAGGCAGGCGCATCCCACGTCGCCGACATCGGCGGCGCGAGCTACTGGGGCGGCGCGCGCGCGGATCAGCTCTACCGGCCACTGACGATCTGGAGTCTGGCGCTGGACTGGAGCCTCAATGCCGCGCTCGGCCGAGAGGGAAGAGATCCGGTCGTCTTTCTTCTCTCCAACGTGCTGCTGCACGCTGTGGTCGCCTGCATCATCCTGCGGCTGCTGGTTCTTCTCGGCGGAGGCGCGACCGTGAGCCTGATCGCCGCGCTGCTGTTCGCTGTCCATCCGATCCACACCGAAGCCGTGGTACAGGCCGTGGGCCGCGCGGAACTCCTCGCACTGTTGTTTGGCCTGCTGTTTCTTCGTGCTCACCTGCGGCGTTCCGCGCTGCTCGGCGGCTCGGCTTTCGCTCTTGCCTTGCTCAGCAAGGAATCGGCGGTGGCCTTCCTCGGGCTCGCGGTGGTGATGGACATCTTCTTCCAGCGGCGCCCCAGGCGAAGATCGGTGGTCGTCTACGCGCTCTATGCGGTGGTGCTGGCCGCGTGGCTGGGTTTGCGCGCCAACGCTGTCGGGGTACTGCCGGCGCCCCACCCCTTCATCGACAACCCTCTGTTCGACGCATCGCCATCTGCACGGATCGCCACTGCGGCCCTGGTCCAGATGAAATACCTCGCGCTGGAACTCATCCCCGTGGGGCTGTCGTCGGACTACTCCTACAACCAGATTCCGCTCGCTGCCTGGAACCAACCCGCGGTTGCCGGCTTCTTCGCGCTGGCGCCGGCAGCCGCAGCGGCCGCGCTGGCGTGGCGCAAGAGTCATCCGCTGCCGGGTTTCGCGCTCGTCGGGTATGCGGTGCTGTTCGCGCCAACGTCGAATTTCTTGTTTCCCATCGGCACGATCATGGGAGAGCGGCTCGCCTACGCACCTTCCTTCCTGTTTCTCACCGTCGCGGCCTGCGGCGTGGACAGACTCGCGCGGCGGATGTACCGCATCCCTCTCGCTGCCGCCGCAGCCTGCCTGCTTGGTCTCGTCGTCGCTCTCGGCTGTGCCACTGCGGCGCGAAACCGAACGTGGGCAGATGAGGAGACCTTCTTCCGCACACAGCTCGCGTCGGCGCCGCAAAGCGCCAAGGCCCACTACAACTTCGGCTGCCTGCGGGCGAAGAAGGGCGATGATCACGCCGCGATCGAGTCCTACCGGCGCGCGATCGCGCTGCTGCCCTCCTATCCCGAGCCGTTCTTCAACCTCGGCAATGCGCTGAGGAGGGTCGGTGCCGAGCCGCAGGCAGTCGTCGATGCCTATCGAAGTGCGATCCGGCTGGATCCTGGCCAAGCCAAAGCCAGGGCCAACCTGGCGCTGTTTCTCACTCACACCGGAGATTTCGGCGAAGCCCGGACCCTGACCGCCGAGCTCGAAGCGATCCAGCCCGACCACCCCGCCCTGGAAACGCTGCACACGGCCCTCGGCGCGGCCCGCAGCCTGCCGGACCAGGCCACCGGCACAGCCACCGCGCGCTGAGCGCCGCAGTCGCGAGCAGCGGCAGCCGAACACGCGCTACCAGACTGCGAGCCTTCAGCGGAGGTCGTAGACGTAGAGCGCGTGTCCCACCACCGCTCGCGCAGTCGCAGTGGCCAGCCAGCTTTCGGCGCCAGCGCCGCGCAGCCGCGCGAGTGCGGTCGCACGGGCCACGCAGTTCGCGCTCACGATGTAGGTGCCGCGCTGCGGCGGCCGGGTGAGCTCGCTGATCGTGACGTTCTCGGCGCGAATACCGTAGTAGCCCGGATCGGCTGCGCCAAAGTAGCACAGACGCAGATCGCGCGACGGATGCTCGGCGAGGTAGTCCCGCAGTTGCAGCAACCCCTGACCCCAGTCCACGTTGGAGTCGTCGAGCCATTCGCTACCGCGCGGCGGCACGCCGGCGATTTGGTTGAAGTAGCAGAGATGATCGGGCCAGATCGCCACGAACTCGATGAGCATCCACAGCAGGCAAAGCGCCAGCCCGTCGCGCGGCCAGCCGCCGCTCCAGGCCACGCAGCCGGCGATTCGAGACGCGAAGATGAAGAAGAAGGGAAAACACGGAACCAGGTAGCGCACGCCGAGGTTATCGCTCGTCATCGAGTAGCCGGCGAAGAAGGCCACCGCCGGCACAACCAGGAAGGCTTCGTCCAGCAGCGCGGCGCGGCGGCCGCGCAAGAAGACCAGTACCGAGGCGCCCAGCAGCAGCAGCGACGCAAGCGGTGTCTTCACCAGCCACGCCACCAGCAGGTAGAGGTCCCAGCCTCCAGGCCGCAGGTCTCCCATCAGATAGAAGCGGTAGTTCGGATCGCGGTCGCGGTTAACGACCTTCAACCCTTCGAGATAGAAGAACGGATCGCTCGGAAAGAAGTACATGGCCCACAGCACCGCGCAGGCGATCGCCGTCATCAGCCCCACCGCGGCCAGGCACGCTATGGTCCGTCTGCTGCGGGCCCCCAGGCCCGGCTCGCCGCGCATCGACGCGATCAGCGCCAGCACCATCGCGATCGGAACCAGGATGACGCCCGAAAACTTCGCGCCCAACCCCAGACCCAGCGTCACCCCGCAGAGGAGCAGCCGAGCCAGGCGCGGCGTTTCCAGATAGCCTCGCAGCAGCAGCAGAAACAGCGTCGCGAAGAACGCCAGCCCCACGTCGGTCGTGACGAGTTGCGCGTGGGCGGTGATGGTCGGATCCAGCACGTACAAAGCCAGTGCCAGCAGCGCGGCGTTCTCCCCCCACAGCCGCCGCGCCCATATCGTCACCACCGCGGCCAGTCCGAGCGACAGAGCCACGGCGGGCATCCTTCCCCAGAACAAGAGGCGATCGGCATCCTGGCGGTACAGGAACTGGCGCCCGAACTCCCACTGGTAGGTCGGCGAGGCCGAAGACCTGGCGATGGTTGGTGCGCCCGCTGGCATCCTCGCGCCGAGCAGCAGCAGCGGAAGCGCGCACAGTTCCTTGATCAGTGGAGGATGCTCGAGGTTGAGCGTAATCGCTCGGGTCCGCAGGTAGGAGAAGCCTGCGGGAAGGTGGGCGACCTCGTCGAAGGTTGCCGACTTGCCCGCCATCAAGAACGCCGGCACGCAGAAGGACGCCGCCAGCAGCAGCGCCCTCACCAGCACCGGCCCGCGCCCCAGCGCCACCACTAGTCCCTCGCGCGCGGGCTCGGCCTTGCCGTGATTCCGCGCGAGACTGACGAAACAGCCACTCCGGCTACTGCCCCGAACAGTCCACCGCAGTCACCGCAACGGTCGGCGTCAGTGGATCGAAGTCCGGCGAAGAGGCGTCGAGCACCGTCAGGTTGAACGCCTGCGCCGCCAGCGCGCCGTTGCTGGTCGCGAACGAGCACGTGGCGAGGCTGATCGGCCCAGTGAAACCGGCCGACTTGATCACCGACTCGCGCAGCGTCCTGTGAGCCTCCTCGTCGCGGAACGTGAACAACGCGCCGGAGACCACAGAAGTGCACCTCACGCTGGTGGTCGTCCCGAGGAACTCGCCGGCAACCACGCCGTAGTCCACCTCATAGAGCAGGGCGCCCAAGGTCTCCGAACTCGTGACACCGATCGTCACCGCGCAGGTGAAGCGAAAGCCCGAGCAATCGGCATGACAGGCCGCATCGGCCGCGTTGTCCACGCCGTCGTCGCACTCCTCGGGTCCGCCGCCGGGGCCGCTCTCGCACGCAGGATCAGTACACGCCGCGCCGTCGCCACAGGTCGCGACTCGGCAGGCGTTCGTGCATCCGTCGGCGGCGTTGTCATTGCCATCGTCGCACTCCTCGTGAGGACTCCCGTTGACGGCGCCGTCGCCGCAGACCTCGGTCACGCACTGCGCATTGCATCCGTCTGCGCCGTCAGTGTTGCCGTCGTCGCAGGTCTCCGCGTTGTCCGGGTCCGTGGTTGCGTCGCCGCAGAAAGGAAGGCGGCAGTTCTTGCGGCAGGCTCCCGGAGTCGTATCGGAATTGAAACGACCGTCGTCGCACTCTTCGCCTTCCTGCAAGATGGAGTTGCCGCACACCGGGTCGGAAGGGAACACCACGTTCATCAAGATGGCGAGCTGGATCTGATTGGCGTCGAAAACGCAGGATTTCAGATCGCGAAAATCGAACGACGCTCCGGTGAAGTCGGGACAGTTCTCGCCGTAGCCCAGCGCATCGGTATCGGCGAGCGCGCACGCGCGGGGAAATCCCGACAGCAACGCAAGATAGGAGCGCCAGATGCCTGCGTCGATCGCCGCATCACCGGTGCCGGCGCCGTAGGGAACCGGAATTGCACGGCAGTCCACCGCGGCGTCGATGTCGCCGGCTTCCTGGAGGAGCTGGCACCGAAATCTCGTCCTCATGTCGCCCGATAGCATCGCCGAGGAACGCTCGGCTGCGCCGACGATGCAGGCGGCTTCATCGCTGTGGGAAGCCACGGTGCCGGCCTCCAGGACCGGCGGATACTCGATCTGGAACAGGGCGTCGATGACGGCGGCGGTGGCAGCCTTCACGCAACGCAGCAGGTCGTCAGCGGCGAACTCCGGGCCGGCCACCTCGTGACACGGTCCTGGATAGCTGAGTAGCCCCCACTCAGCCTGCCCGCAGCGGCGCGTCACCACCCGATCCAGTCGCGCGTCCAGGCGCGCCAGTCGCGCCGCCAGATCGGGATCGTTGCTGCCGGCCACACAATCGACTTGCGGATCCTGGCGTCCCAGAATCGTGCGGCTGCGGCATTCCTGGCGCGCGCGCAGTGTCCCGGTGAACCAGCGACGAAGGCCGGCCTGGATCGCCGAACGACAGCTCAGGTTCGGATCCTGGTCGCCACGCGCCTCGTGCGGCTCGGCCAGCGCGAGAACCAACGCGGCAGCGATCCCAAGAACCACGACTATCCGTCGACCCTCATGTCTCATTCCCATGACTCCTGCTCGTCGAGAAAGACGTAACCCGGCGAGATCGGTCACGCCGACCTCGCCGGGCACGTCCCCATGCCCCCGGAGTAGCTATGCCGGGGTACGGAACTCTCTACTTCGCGTTGTACTGCGAAGTCGTGTTCTTGGTTGCCGGCGGCACGAAGGCAGTCTCGAAGCACACCGGGGTCACACCGTCGTCGATGACGAACTGAGCCGTCACCGGCTCGGCAAGCGGCAGCGTCGGCGACGCGAAAGTACCGAGCTTGCTCTTGGCCTTGACCTGGATCTGCGACTTGCCAGCAGCTCCGGACTTCATGAGGATCTGCGAGACACCGGCCGCGTCACCCTTGAAGAGGAATCCGGTGGTACCCTTGGCAGTCCAGCCGGTACCCGCCGCGACGTCCTTGCCGAGGATGAGCTGACCGTTGTCGTAGACGCACCAGCTATAGGTGGCCGACCCGCCGACCGGATCCTTGAAATCCACCACGTCCGTCGCGTCCCCCTTCTTCAACTGGTACTGGCCCTGATCCTTGATGTTGCTGGCAGGAGTCTTGATGTCGTCCTTCAGCAGCAGCTTGGATTTCTCGCCGTGACGGCAGCCGGCCGCCGGTGTGCCCGCGCACGAACCGGTCAGATTGCAGTGCGAGCCGCAGCCGTCGCCGAGAACCGTGTTCGCATCGTCGCACTCCTCGGCGGTTTCGACGATGCCGTTGCCGCAATCGCTGGCCACCGGAGCGCAGGCCCCGATCGTCACCGCAGTCGTCGGCATCGGATCGGCCGGCGCCGGAGGATTCACCCCCGAAGCGTCGTCGACCGTGACGCCGAAATTGCCGGGAACCGGCGCCGCACCCGGGGTCGTGAAGGTGCAGGTGGCGAACGCACCCGGCCCCGAGAAGGTATCGGTGCTGGCCCAACCCACCGACATGCTCTGCGCATCCTGATCGTTCAGAACATCGCTGAGTCCGGCAGGCAGAGTGCAAGCCGAGTTGCCGACGAAGGCACCGGCAGCCAGGCCGGCGTAGTCGACGGTGAACTGGAAAGCCCGCAGGTCGGTTGCGTTGCTGACGCTGAAGATCACGTCGCAGGCCTGGCTCGCCGCCATCGCGGTCGAAGAGCCACAGAGAAGCAGAGCCGCTCCGAGACCGGCCATGACCGTGCCGGTCTTGCCGACTCGTCGGATGTCGAAGGCCCGAGACCGGACCTGACTGTTTCGTTGATGAACTTTCAACATGGTGTCGTCTCTCTTTCGCTCGTGAGTCGTCCTCACGGTTGGATGCCTCTTGAAATCGAAAGTCTGGATTCGCGTGCGCTCTTCGGCCTCTGCGGCGACCGTCTCCGATCAGACAGCCGCCGCTACAGCGCGTACCTTCCTCAGGGCACCTGAGGCGGGAAGCCGAAGTCGTTGAGCCCGAGGCCCGACGCGATCGATCGGTTGTTGGGATCGGCGAAGTACCAAGTGCCGAGGTCGGTGTCGTTGTCCGGCGCCGAGCCGTTGAAGTCGCCGTTGGTCGATCCGGTGCTGTTGATCGCCCAGTTATGGATGGTCATCAGGCCGTCGTCCGGATCGCTCAAGACGCCGGCGCGCTGTGTCAGACTACCGTTCTCGGTCCGGATGGCCGCCCGCTCGGCACCGGTAGCCAGACCGTTCCACGCATTGATGCCGGTCCAGGTGCGCATGCCCAAACTCACCGGGTTGTCCGAAACCGCGTTCGCAGCGTTCAGGATCGTCGTGTTGACGTAGTTCGGCCGCGAGACCGGCGTGAGACCTTGATACGCCTGTGTCGCCGGACCGTTGTCGCTCTCTATGCCCTTGTCGCCTTTGTCGCTGAACTGCTTGACGACGACGAACTGATAGCCCCCGAGATAACCAACGTCGCTGTCGAGGTTATCGTCCTGGGCACCGGTGGCCACAGCGTGGTCAACGACGACCTTGCCGCCGAACATCTCGAACGCGTCGTCGCCCGAATGGTTGGACTGTACGTAGCTGATGATCGTCGGATAACCGACCGTGTACAGCGTGATTCCGTTGAGGTCGTTCCCGCTGCCGACCGGCGGGATCTCGTAGCCCGGGTTGCTGACCTCCAGGTAGGTGATCACACCGCTGTTGTCGGCGTCATTGGTCCCGCCGTAGTAGATCGGGAGACTGATGCCTTCGATGGTGGCGTCGCAGGTGATCGGGTTGTTGCAAAAATTCGCGGTCGCGAAACCGGTCACCACAAAGCCGCCCCAGGAGCGACGGTCGCCCTCTCCGGTACCGCCCGACAGCCAGTCGTTCCACTGCTGAAGCGAGTTCATCGAAACCGGGTCGTTCTTGGTGCCGTTGATGAACACCTTCGATCCGCGGGTGACGATGAGGTTCTCGCCCACGTCGCCGAGGATCAGCGTTCCCGGCTCGACCGTCAGCGAGGCGTTCGTGACGCTCGCCTCGGTCGATCCCGGAGCATCGCCGTCGCCGATCAAGGTTCCTGCCGAGGCCGACGAGGCCGTGCGGTAGACGTTGTCGTTGGTCAGCGTCAGATCGCCGAGCTCGCGCGCGGGAAGCTGGCAGACGTCCATCGTGCCGGTGAAACCGGCCGGCAGAGCCGTATCGCCGGTATCGGTGGTGCCGGGGGGACAGACCCCATCGGCCGACGGCTCTGCGCCGTTCAAGGTACCGCCCGACGCGGGATGCCAGATCGTGTGGTTGCCGTGGAGTTCGACGGTCCAGCCCGCGGTCCAATCGGCGACGCTGGCGTCCTGGTCCTGCGAGAACGCTCCGAGGTAGTCGGTCGCCACGTAGCGTGAGCGAATCAGCGGATCGGGAATGTCAGTGGCCGGATCGAACTCGTACTTCGTCGCCTGGTAGTCCGGGACGCCGCAGGGACAGTCGAGTGCAGTGGGGGTTCCCACCGATTTATACAGGCACAGCAGCGCGTCGCTGGCTCTGGGCGGCGTGTTGCCCTTGGGCGAGCAGATGCAGGGTTTGGTGCACGTCGCGGAACCGACGGCGGCTTTCAAGATGAACAGGCAGTCGCTGGCGACCGGGCTTGCCCCCGACGACAACGGCTGAGCGCACGAGCCCGCGCCGGCGTGGGCCTGGCTCGGAGGTCCTCCGAGCACTCCGGCCACCAGCAGAGTGGCGACGGTGAGAGAGATTCGTTTCCTGCTTGGCATTGTACCCTCCAAGAGTTTTCGCGACCGCTTCCTGGGCGGTCGCTCGATTGCGACATTCGGAACGATTCGTTGCTCGCACGAACCCGCACAAAGGCGGTCCGTCTCGCATCCCCAGGTCGACACCATGTCGACCCGGACGCGAAGAGCTTGCCGTCCTCGTGTCACGAAACGATCTGTTTGCGATTAGGATTCCGCGAGACTCGCCGCACGCGGATTCACGTTCTTCAATTCTTTTCCTAACCCGCGCCGAACATCGACGTAGTCCTATCGAGGACTGACGTGGCTGCGATTCGTTCATCGGCCACCTGCACGGAAAGGCAGTCAATGATCTTACGACATTCGTTCCTCGGCCTGCTCGCATGCCTTGCCGCGCTCGGCGTGCCCGCCACGACCGCGCAAGCGCAGGAGACGCGGCAAGAAAGCCCACCCGAGAAGCAGCGCGACGCCGTCGGCCCCGATGAGTCGGTCGAAGAAATCCTCGTGCAGGGAACTTCGGTGACGGGTGCGCTGGATCAGACGCGTTTCTCCGAATCGATCATGGACGTGCTGAGCGCCGAAGACTTCGCGGTCACGGGAGATTCCAGCGTGGTCGACGCGCTCGCCCGAGTCACCGGCGTCACGGTGGTCGACGACAAGTACATCTACGTCCGCGGCCTCGGCGAGCGCTACTCGAGCACTCTCTTCAACGACGCGTCGCTTCCGAGTCCGGACCCGGTTCGGCGCGTGATCCCTCTCGATCTATTCCCCAGCGGCGTGATGGAGGAACTGACCATCCAGAAAACCTATGCGCCCTACCTTCCCGCGGATTTCGCCGGAGGTTCGGTGCAACTGACCACTCGCGCCATCCCCGCCGAACGCGAGGCGAGGTTGAGTCTCGCTACCGAATACAACACCGAGACCACCGGCAGGAGCACCACGTGGTACCAAGGCGACGACACCGACTGGACGGGGTTCGAAGGCGGGTTGCGCGATATGCCCGGGATCTTCGACACGCTCGCCGTGGACGGTCGTGTTCCGGGTCCCAATCAGCTCACCGACGAGCAGCTACGCGACTTGGGTCTGGCACTCAATCGAACATTCGACACTGAAAACGAGGCGCTGGCGCCGAACTTCATCATGAACGGCTCGTGGGCGGACAACTACCGCACTCCGGCGGGAAAATTCGGCTTCCTCGTGGGCGGCCGAGCCGAGAACAAGTGGCAGCACACGCGGGAAGAACGATCCACCTCCGATCCGTATGGAAACTTCGTCAGCAAGACCATCGGGCCCGGCCAACAGAGGACAGTCAACGACATCGGGTACTCCGCACTGGGAACGATGTCGTGGAATCCGAGCGACGCTCACACCGTCAAAGCCACGCTCTTCTACACCCGCGCCACGGACAAGCGCTACATCGACACCGACTACCAGGACCGCGAGGAGAACCGGTTCCGCACCACCGAAGCGGAGTGGGAGGTCGAGCAACTCGTGACGGGCCAACTCAGCGGCACTCACACGTTCTCCGGATTGCGCGATCTCGGCGTCGACTGGGGACTGACCTACTCCCAGGCGACTCGCGACAAACCCGACTCGTTCTACTACTTATACGAGCTGATCGGCGCCGACCCGGTTCTGACCGAGTACAACGGGCAAGATTGGGAGGCACTCACGGACTCCGCCTGGGACCTCCACGCGAGCACCGAGTTGCCGGTCAAACTCACCGACACGATCACTTCGACGTTCAAGGTCGGAACGAAGTATTTCGACAAGGACCGCGATTCGAATCTTCGAAGATTCATTCTCTCTCCCCATTTCTCCGCCGCCGAATTCGAACGCGTCACGCATCTCCCCATCGACGAGGCCTTCGCCGACGAGAACGTCGGCCGCAGGGGTTGGCAGCTCCAGGAGACCACCACCACCACCGACAACTACCGGGCCAGCGAGCGGATCGTCGGCGCCTTCGTGCAGGCGGACACCGATTTCGATTCGCGATGGCAGTGGATGGTCGGCGCTCGCTACGAGACGTCGACCCAGACCATCGACTACCCTGACGGCAGCGGCTCCTCATCGGACGTTTCCGATTTTTTCCCGGCGACATCGCTCACCTGGGCGTTTCGCGAAGACATGCAGCTCCGCGCCGCGTTCAGCCAGACGACCAACCGGCCGGATCTCCGCGAGATCGCCGAAGCACCCTACATCAACCCCGAGGATCGCTACACGTACTTCGGCAATCCCGATCTGAAGCCCGCCCAAATCCAGAACTACGACCTTCGCTGGGAGTGGTACCATGGCGGAAACGACAACGTCGAGATCGCGGCGTTCTACAAGGACTTCACCGATCCCATCCAGCAGACGACGCTCACGGCGGGAAACCGTCGCACCTACGACAACGCCGAGTCGGCCACTCTTTACGGCGTCGAACTCACGGCGCGCCAGAGCTTGGAACCGCTGGGGCGTTGGGCCGAAGACTTCTACACCCGCCTGAACGGTGCCTACATCGAGTCAGAGGCGATCGAGAATTCGGAGAACTTCCAGGTCACCCACGAGAAGCATCCGCTGCAAGGGCAGTCGGACTGGATCGCGAACTTTCAGTTGACCTATGACGACCTGCCACGCGAACTCCAGACCACGCTCGCGTTCAACATCGCCGGGCCACGCATCACCGACGTCGGTTACGGTGGACTTCCCGACGCCAAGGAGCAACCGGCCGGATCTCTGGACTTCATCCTGAAGAAGGTTTTCAGCATCTGGGGCCAGGACATCCAGATCACGTTCAAAGCGCGGAACCTGCTGGATCCTTACTATGAGGTTCTTCGCGGCGACGTCCCCGAGAGAAGGTACCGGGTCGGGCGGACCTTCTCGCTAGAGTTCGCAA
>JACRCR010000188.1 GCA_016218925.1 Deltaproteobacteria bacterium
ACGCGGCGGCGCAAGACGACGCGGCCGGCGCCACTTCTTTCCTGATGAACGCCGCATATCCGGCCGCCGATCCCACCTGGCGCGATCTCGACGTCGACGCCGCGATGGACACGCTCATCGAGGTCGTGCGCTCGGTGCGCAACATCCGCGCCGAGATGCGCATCGCGCCGAAGATCGCGCTCGATTTGTGGATCGCTCCGGGCGCCGCCGCCGAAGTGGTGAGCGCCAACGAGGCGCTGGTGCGACGACTGGCGCGGGTGGACTCGCTGCACTACCAGGGCGCGGCGCCGAAGGGTTCGGCGATCTGTGTGGTGGCCGGCGGGGAACTGGCGGTGCCGATCGCGCAGCACGTCGACCTCGGCGCCGAGGCTGAGCGCCTGCGCCGCGAACTCGCGCGCGTCGACAAGGAACTCGAGCGCGTGGGTGCCAAGCTGGCCAGCAAGAACTTCATCGAGCGCGCGCCCGAAGAAATCGTCGAAGGAGAACGGGCGCGGCAGGCCGCAGCTCGGCAAGAGTCGCAGACACTGCAGGCGAGTCTGGCGCGCGTCGAGTCGATCGGAGGCGGTCTCTGAACCCCTGCGCTTTTCCCGCCGGCGCCGGTGACGTGCGGGCGTTGCTGAAGCTGGCACTGGCCGAAGACATCGGCAGCGGCGATCTCACCACACGGCTGACGATTCCGAGAGGCACCAGGGCACGCGCACGCGTGGTGGCACGCCAGCCTCTGGTGGTAGCCGGTCTGGCTCTGTTCGCGCCGCTGGTCGAAGCGCTCGGCGCCATCGGCGAGGCCGGCGCGGGTGCGAACTCGCTGGTGCTCTCCGAGCAGGTCGGCGACGCAACGGCGGTCGGGACCGGCGCCTCGTTGTGCGTCATCGACGGCGAAGCCGCGGCGATCCTGACGCTGGAGCGCACGTTGCTGAACTTCGTCGGTCATTTGAGCGGCATCGCCACCGAAACCGCCGCGGTGGTCGCGCTGGTGCGCACCGCCGGATGCACGACGCGTATCCTTGACACGCGCAAGACCACGCCGGGGCTGCGCCGTCTGGAGAAGTACGCGGTCGTCTGCGGCGGCGGGTCCAATCATCGCATGGGCCTGTTCGACGCGGTGCTGATCAAGGACAACCACGTGATCGCCGCCGGCGGAATCGATCGCGCGGTGCGAGCGGCGTTGGCGGGAGCGCCGGCCGGTACCGACGTCGAGGTCGAGTGCGACACCATCGAGCAGGTCGCCGCCGCTCTGGAGGCCGGAGCGAAGTCGATTCTGCTCGACAACTTTTCGCCCGAGCGGGTGGCCGAAGCGGTACGCTTCATCGCCGGCCGAGCGCGCATCGAGGTATCCGGTGGAGTCACGCCCGAGACGGTGGTTGCCTACGCCAAGGCCGGACCCGACGGGATCTCGCTCGGACGTCTGACCCACTCGGCGCGTGCTGCCGACATCAGCATGGAGATCGCGCTGCTGGTATGAGCCACCGCCACGGCATCCTCGAGGCGCTCGGCGCCGATGGCGCGGTCGTTTCCGGACAGGAGCTGGCCGCCAGGCTCGGGATATCCCGCGCGGCGGTCTGGAAGCACGTAGAAGCGCTGGCGGTGGCGGGCTACCAGATCGAGAGGGTTCGCTCGCGGGGCTACCGGTTGGTGTCCTCGCCCGATCAGCTAGGCGCCGAAGCACTGACCGGGCTGCTGGCGGGCCGTCGCTTCGGCGGTGGAGTGGTGGTGCTGGATGTTACCCGCTCGACCAATTCCGACGCGCTGGCGCTCGGGCGCGAAGGTGCGCCCGAAGGCTCGGTGGTGCTGGCCGAGGCCCAGACCGGCGGGCGCGGCAGACTCGGCCGCCAGTGGGAGTCGGCGCGGGGGGTCAACCTCTACATGTCGCTGCTGCTGCGGCCCGCCATCGTGCCGGCCGCGGCGCCGCAGTTGTCGCTGGTTGCCGGCGTGGCGGTGGCCGAGACGCTGGTTGCCGAGGGATTGCCGTGCCGGATCAAGTGGCCGAACGACGTCGTCGTCGGCGGCGAACACGGCGGCGGTGTCCCGCTGCGAAAAATCGCTGGGATTCTGACCGAGATAGAGGCCGAGGCCGATCGCGTTTCGTTCGTCGTCGTCGGAATCGGGGTCAACGTGAACTCGACCGCCGAGAACTTCAGCCCGGCCCTGGCCGGGCGCGCGACCTCGTTCCTGATGGAGACCGGCCGCCGGCTGGATCGCACCGCGCTGGCCGCGCGTTTGCTCTCGCGCATGGAGGGCGCATACGGGGCCTTCCTGACGCACGGGTTCAGCGCATTGGCGCCGCGCTGGCGCGCACTGTCGGTTCTGGAAGGGCGGACCGTCGAGGTCAGCTCCGTCGGCCATCCGGGCGATGACGGCGACCGCGGTACCTGCGTCGGCATCGACGCCGATGGGGCGTTGCTGCTGGAGACCGCGCCGGGCCAGGTGCGACGCGTGATTGCGGGTGACGTCACGGTACGAGGAGGGTACGACTGATGCCTTCGGTTTCCGGGATGCTGCTCGCCTTCGACGTGGGCAACACCCACACGGTGCTGGGCCTCTTCGAGGGCAAGACGCTGACGCGCCACTGGCGGTTCGTAACGGCCGCGGGGCGCACCTCCGACGAGTACGGCATACTGCTGTGGAGCCTGTTCCAGTCTCAGGGGCTGGCCATTCCCAAGGTCGGCGGCGTCATCATCTCGAGCGTGGTGCCGCCACTGACCGGCGTCGTCGAAGAACTCAGCCAGAACTATTTCGGCTCGCGCGCGCTGGTGGTGGGTCCCGGCATCAAGACCGGCATGCCGATCCTGTACGAGAACCCCCGCGAGGTCGGTGCCGATCGCATTGTCAACGCGGTGGCGGCCTACGAGAGGACCAAGACCGCGACCATAGTCGTCGATTTCGGTACCGCCACGACCTTCGACTACATAACCGCCAAGGGCGAGTACATGGGCGGCGTGATCGTGCCCGGGATCGGGATTTCGCTCGACGCTTTGTACTCGCGAACTGCCAAGCTGCCGCGCGTCGAGATCGCCAGACCGCCGCGAGTGGTGGGCCGCAACACAGTCAACGCGATCCAGGCCGGCATCACCTACGGCTACGTCGAACTGGTGGACGGCTTGGTACGTCAGATCGAGAAACAAGAAGGTAACAGGTGCCGCGTCCTTGCAACAGGCGGACTCGCCCCGTTAATTGCGCAGGAGTCGGCCACGATACAGGAAGTGGACGAGTTTTTGACCCTCGACGGCCTCAGGCTCGTGTACGAGCGCAACTGAGAGATCGTCGATACCCGACAGGAGGGGAGAAATGGCTGTCGAGCCTTCGCGAATCCGAACCATCGCCATCGCCGGACAGGGCGGCGTCGGCAAGACTTCCGTCGCCGACGCGCTGGTGTTCGCCACCGGCGGTGCCAGCCGTCTCGGGCGTGTCGACGACGAGACCTCGCTGTTCGATTTCGAGCCCGAGGAGACGCGCCGGCGCTGTTCCATCACTACCTCGCTGCACCACTTCCCGTGGAACAAGCACGAAGTCACGATTCTGGACACGCCCGGTCAGGGCAATTTCGTCGCCGACACCCACTACGCGCTGCGCGGCAGCGCCGGCGTGGTCCAGGTGATCGACGCATCGGCGCCGCTGCGCGCCGAAGCGTCCAAGGTCTGGAACTGGGCCGGGGAGCTCGGCCAGCCGGTGCTGTTCGTGCTCAACAAGTGCGAACGTGCCGAAGCCGATATCGATGCGCGCCTGGAAGAGCTGCGCGAGCAGTTCGATGCCAGACCGGTGCTGCTCACGATCCCGATGACCGGTGGCGAAATCATGGACGGCGTAATCGACGTCGCGGCCGGCTGCGCGTTCGCTTACGAAGGCGCCAGCGGCAAGTCCGCGACGGTTGAGGTACCGGCGTCCGCGGCGGAGCGCGTGGCTACGCTACGTTCGGCGGTGGTCGAGGCCGCAGCCGAAGGCGACGACGAACTGCTCGAGAAGTACCTCGAGGCCGGCGACCTCTCGCCCGAGGAAGTCCGCAAGGGGCTGCGCGAGAGCGTGTTGGCGCGCAGCGTGCAGCCGGTCGTGTGCGTTTCTGCTACCGCCAACGTCGGCATCGTCCAGTTGCTCGACGCGATCGTCGACCTGATGCCGGCGCCGGCTGAGCTGGCGGGCGTCGCGGCCAAGAACGACGACGGTGCTTCGGTGGTGCTCGCGCCCGATGCGTCGGCGCCGTTCGCGGGCTTCGTGTTCAAGACCATCGTCGACCCCCACATCGGCCACCTGTCTGTGATGCGCGTGGTGTCGGGTACCGTCACCGCCGACACCAACGTGGTCAACCCGATCACACGCACCAAGGAGCGTTTCGGTCATCTGCTCAAGCTCGAGGGGCGCAAGACCAAGGAGGTCGACAGCGCGACGATCGGCGAGATCATCGCGGTGGCCAAGCTGCGCGACACCCACGCCGGGCAGACGCTGGCCGACGCTGCCCACCCGGTCGAAGTGGAGAGCTTCAGTCCGGTTACGCCGACAATCTCGTTCGCGGTCGAAGCCAGGAAGCGCGGCGAGGAAGACAAGGCCACCCAGGGTTTGCACAAGCTGTGCGAGGAAGACCTGGCTCTGCATGTGGATCGCGACGAGGAGACCGGTGAGATCCTGGTGTCGGGATCGGGACAGCTTCACGTCGAGGTCGCCTGCGAGCGGCTCGAGCGCAAGTACGGCATCGGCGTGGTGCTCAAGGCCCCGAAGGTGCCCTACCGCGAAACCGTGCGCGCGAAGGTCGGCGCCCACGGCAGGCTCAAGAAGCAGAGCGGCGGCCACGGCCAGTTCGCCGACTGCAAGATCGAGATCGAACCGATGCCGAGGGGAGGGGGTTTCCAGTTCGTCGACAAGATCGTCGGCGGATCGATCCCGCGCAATTACATCCCGGCGGTGGAGAAGGGCGTACAGGACGCCCTGAAGGCGGGCACGATCGCCGGCTATCCGGTCGTCGACGTCAAGGTGACGGTGATCGACGGGCAGTATCACGACGTCGACTCTTCCGAGATGGCGTTCAAGGTCGCCGGCTCGATGGCGTTCAAGGACGGCTTTGCGCAGGCCAAGCCCACCTTGCTCGAACCGTTCGTGGTCATGGAGGTGAGTGTTCCCGACGAGTGCATGGGCGACGTGATGGGCGACCTCAACTCGCGCCGAGCAAAGGTCGAAGGCATGGAGCAGCGCGGACACGCCCAGGTCATCCGCGCCAAGGTGCCGATGGCGGAGGTGCTGCGTTACGCGCCCGACCTGACCTCGATGACCAGCGGTCGCGGCAGTTTCGAGATCGCGTTCTCGCACTACGAACCGGTGCCGGAACACCTCGTGCCCAAGATCGTTTCTGAATCGAAGAAGAGCGCAGCCCAGCCCTAGCTGACGCGCAGGCAGCGTCCGGCGCGCAGCCAACGCAAGGGAGGGCATTTGGAGCAGCCGGAGAAAGCGCAGAACGCGCGGAACGCTCCTGTCGAGTCGGGTTCGCCGCGGACATCCAAGCAGCGCCTGGCGGCGCTGTCGCTCGGTGCCCTCGGCGTGGTGTTCGGAGACATCGGCACCAGCCCGCTGTATTCGATCCGTGAGTGCTTCGGTCACCGCGGGCTGGCTGTCAACGAAGCCAACGTGCTCGGCCTGCTGTCGGTGGTGGTCTGGTCGCTGATCATCGTCGTTACCATCAAGTACCTGTTCTTCGTCATGCGCGCCGACAACCGAGGTGAAGGCGGCATTCTGGCGCTGCTGACTCTGGTGGTACCGCCCGACCGGCGCGGCGAACGTCGCAACGCGGGTCTCGTCATCGGCGGTATCTTCGGTGCGACGCTGCTCTACGGGGACGGAATGATCACGCCGGCGATTTCGGTGCTCAGCGCCGTGGAAGGGCTCGAGGTCGCGACTCCGTTCTTCTCTCCCTACATCGTTCCGATCGCGGTGCTGATTCTGATCGGCCTGTTCTCGGTGCAGCGTCACGGCACCGCGGCGGTAGGGGCGGTCTTCGGTCCGATCATGCTGGTGTGGTTTGCAGCGCTCGCGGCGCTCGGGCTGGTCTGGATCGTGCGGTGGCCGCAGGTGCTCGGCGCGGTCAATCCGTGGCTGGCGCTGCGTTTCTTCGCTGCCAACGGCGCCGAGGGCTTCCTGGTGCTGGGTTCGGTGCTGCTGGTAGTGACCGGCGCCGAGGCCCTGTACGCGGACATGGGGCACTTCGGCCGCAGGCCGATCCGGCTGGCGTGGCTGGTGATGGTGTTCCCGTGCCTGATGCTGAACTACTTCGGACAGGGCGCACTGTTGCTGGCCCAGCCCGAGGCGGTGAGCAATCCGTTCTTCAACATGGCGCCGTCGTGGGCGCTCTATCCGCTGGTCGTCCTGGCGACTGCCGCTACCGTGATCGCTTCGCAGGCGGTGATTTCAGGCGCGTTCTCGCTGACGCGGCAGGCGCTGCAACTCGGATACTCGCCGCGCATGGAGGTGCTGCATTCGTCGGCCCACCAGATCGGGCAAGTCTACGTTCCGGTGGTGAACTGGCTGCTGCTGGTGGCCACGTTGGCGCTGGTGGTCGGCTTTGGCAGCTCGGCGGCACTGGCCGGCGCCTACGGCATCGCGGTCTCGCTGACCATGGTGGTGACGACCGGCCTCGCCACGGTGTGCGCGCACCGGCTCTGGGGGTGGTCGAAGATGCTGGCGCTCGCGATCGGCTGCGGGTTCCTGTTGGTCGACATGGCCTTCTTCGGCGCCGCTGTCACCAAGATCGTCGATGGTGGCTGGCTGCCTCTGGTGGTCGCCGGGCTGATCTACTCGGTGATGAACACCTGGCGTCGCGGCGCCGATCTGCTCGACGACTACGCCAAGGCCGCGCGGCTTCCGGTCGAGTACTTCCTGGCCGACCTCGACGCGCATCCGATGACGCGCGTGTCGGGTACCGCTATCGTGATGGACGCGCGCGGCGTGGGCGTGCCGCGCACCCTGCTGCACAACATCAAGCACAACAAGGTGCTTCACGAGCGCATCGTGCTGCTGACGCTGCGCACCGCCGAAGTCCCTCACGTCGTCGCCCAGGAGCGTGTGCGCGTGCAGTTCTATCGTCCGGATTTTCTGCGGGTGGTTGCCCGCTACGGTTTCATGGAGACGCCGAGTGTCGCCGAGGTGCTGGCGCTGCTCGCCACCCGCGACGTGGATGTCGATCCGATGCAGGCCACTTTCTTCTTCGGCCGCGAAACCCTGGTGATCGGTCGCAAGGCCGGTATGTCGACCTGGCGCAAGTACCTCTACGATTTTCTCTTCCGCAACGCTTACGGCGCCTACCTGCACATGGGCGTGCCGCCCAACCGCGTGATCGAGATCGGACAGCAAGTCGAGATCTGAACTCGACCGGCGCGCAGGGGGCTTTTTGACTCCCCCTCCAGGCCTCGCTAACTTCCGGCGATTCCGAAGCAAAGCCGCGACCCTAGGACCGCTGCCGAGGTTTCGCAGCGGCGAACCACGAAGGAGAACAAAGAGATGGGACGCAAGAAGATCGCCCTCATCGGTGCCGGTAACATCGGCGGTACGCTGGCGCACCTCGCGCTGATTCGCGGCCTAGGGGATGTCGTGTTGTTCGACGTCGTCGAAGGACTACCCCAGGGCAAAGCCCTCGACCTGATGGAGGGCGGACCCATCGAAGGGTTCGACGCATCGGTGGTCGGCAGCAACGACTACAAAGACATCGCCGGCGCCGACGTCTGCATCGTCACTGCCGGTCTGGCCCGCAAGCCGGGCATGAGTCGCGACGATCTGCTCGCGACCAATTCCAAGATCATGAAGTCGGTGGCGGCCGGCATCAAACAGTACGCGCCGAACTCGTTCGTGATCGTGGTCGCCAACCCGCTCGACGCGATGGTGACGCTGTGCAAGCGCGAGACCGGGCTGCCCAAGAACCGGGTCGTCGGCATGGCCGGCGTGCTCGACTCGGCCCGCTACCGCGCGTTCCTGGCGGCCGAAGCCAAGGTCTCGGTGCAGAGCGTGCAGGCCGTTGTGTTCGGTGGCCACGGCGACGACATGGTGCCGGTACGTTCGGCGTGCAGCATCGGCGGCGCGCCGGTGACCGACTTCATCTCGGAGGCGCGGCTGGCCGAGATCGAAGCGCGCACCCGCAAGGCCGGCGGCGAGATCGTGGCGCTGCTCAAGACCGGCTCGGCCTTCTACTCGCCGGCTACCGCTTCGATCCAGATGGCCGAAGCCTACCTGCTCGACAAGAAGGAAATCCTGCCGTGCGCGGCCTATCTCGAGGGCGAGTACGGCTACTCGGGCTTCTACCTGGGAGTGCCGGTGCAGATCGGCGCCGGCGGCGTCGAGAAGATTCTCGAGCTGAAGCTCACCGCAGATGAGAAGAAGGCCCTCGACGTCTCCGCCGAACACGTCAAGGAACTGGTCGGCGCGATGGACAAGGTGATCGCGGGCTGAGAACGCCCGCACGAGGCATCACTCGCGCGCTTGGTTGAAGGATCGAGTCTGTAAGAACTGCCGGGCAGGGAGCACCCGCGACGTGGGCGGATGCTCCTTGCCGCGGCGGCCTGCAGACATCGAGCAGGTATCAGAATTCAGGAGAGCAGATGAACGTTCATGAGTATCAAGGCAAGGCGCTGCTGGCGCGCTATGGAGTGAGGGTGCCGCGCGGCGAAGTAGCGACCACACCCGAGAAGGCCGGCGAGATCGCACGCGATCTCGGCACCGCAGTGTGCGTCGTCAAGGCGCAGATCCACGCGGGCGGCCGCGGCGCAGGTGCGGTCGTCGACAACGCCGCCGAGGCTGGCGAAGTCTTTCATGCCAACCTGGCGCGCGAGGGCCTGCCCAAGCACACCAGGAAGGGCGGCGTGCGCGTAGTCAAATCGCCGGCCGAAGCGGTCGAGGCGGCGCGCTCGATTCTCGGCAAGTTGCTGGTGACGCGCCAGACCGGCGCTTCGGGGCGCGAAGTGCGGCGCATCCTGGTCGAAGAAGGCTGCGACATCGGTCGCGAACTGTATCTGTCGGTGCTGCTCGATCGTTCGTGCGGGCGCGTTGCCATCATGGCGAGCCCGGCCGGCGGTATGGACATCGAGAAGGTTGCGGCCGAGACGCCCGAGAAGATCTTTCGCGAGACCGTCGATCCGGCGGTCGGGTTCCGGCCGTTCCAGGCCAGACGTCTGGCGTTCGGACTGGGCTGCAAGGAGCCGAAGCTCGACGCGTGGGCGAAGTTCTTCCAGGCCATCTACACCGCCTACGTCGAGCTGGACTGCTCGCTGCTCGAGATCAACCCGCTGGTCGAGACCAAGGACGGCGACCTGCTGGCTCTGGATGCCAAAGTCTCGTTCGACGACAACGCGCTCTATCGCCACGCCGACGTGCGCGAGCTTCGTGACGAACACGAAGAGGATCCCAAGGAGCGCCAGGCGGCCAAGTTCGACCTCAGTTACATCGCGCTCAGCGGCAACATCGGCTGCATGGTCAACGGCGCCGGGCTGGCGATGGCGACGATGGACATTATCCACCACCACGGCGGTGAGCCGGCCAACTTCTGCGACGTCGGCGGCGGCGCCACCACCGAGAAGGTCGCCGAGGCTTTCAAGATCATCCTGGCCGACGCCAGTGTGAAGGCGGTGCTGATCAACATCTTCGGCGGCATCATGCAGTGCGACGTGCTCGCGCAGGGCGTGGTCGAGGCCTCCAAGCAGGTCGGTGTCAAAGTGCCGCTGGTGATTCGTCTCGAAGGCACCAACGTCGAGGAGGGCCGGCGCATCATCGGCGCTTCCGGGCTCAACATCATCACTGCCGCCGACATGGCCGATGGCGCACGCAAGGCCGTCGAAGCGGCTCGCGCGGCCGGCTGAGCGGGGAGGAGAGGGCGATGTCGATACTACTTTCGTCAAAGAGCCGAGTGGTGACCCAAGGTCTCGGGTCGGTCGGCAAGTTCCACCTCAAAGGCTGCCGCGATTACGGCACGCAGATGGTCGCCGCGGTGCGCCCGGGCAAGGGCGGCACGTCATGGGAAGGCGTGCCGATCTACGACACCGTCTCGGATGCGGTCAAACACGCAGGCGCCGACGTATCGGTGATCTACGTGCCGCCGCCTGGCGCGGCCGACGCGATCATGGAAGCCTCCGAGGCCGGCATCGCGCTGATCGTCTGCATCACCGAGGGCATTCCCGCGGCCGACATGGTCAAGGTGCAGCGCTACCTCGAAGGACGGCCGAGCCGTCTGATCGGACCCAACTGCCCGGGCATCATCACGCCGGGACAGGCCAAGGTCGGCATCATGCCGGGTTACATCCACAAGGCCGGCCGCGTAGGCGTGATTTCCAAGAGCGGCACGCTCACCTACGAGTGCGTCCACCAACTCACCCAGCTCGGGGTTGGTCAGTCCTCTTGTATCGGCATCGGTGGCGATCCGATCATCGGCACGGGTTTCATCGACTTGCTCAGGCTCTTCAACGACGACCCCGACACGGACGCGGTGTGCATGCTCGGCGAGATCGGCGGTGCCGCCGAGATCGACGCGGCGGCGTGGATCAAGGCCAACATGAAGAAGCCGGTGGCGGCGTTCATCGCCGGCAAGACCGCGCCGGCCGGCAAGCGCATGGGGCACGCCGGTGCGATCATTTCGGGCGGCAAAGGCACGGCGGCCGAAAAAATCGCCGCGCTGGAAGCCGCCGGCCTGAAGGTCGCACCGAGCCCCGCCGACATCGGCAGTACGCTGGTCGCGGCGATGAAGGGCTAGGGCAGTCTGTCCGGAAGGGCCCATCTGCGGCGTTGGGCGCGGCACGCTCACTCCGACGTACGTTACGGTACGCCTCCGTTCGCTAACACCGCGCCCGCCTTGCATCTGGACCCTTCTGAACAGACTGCCGCGTTGAGTTTCTGCGGCTTTGCTCGCGTAGCGTAGTGTAGTGTAAGGAAGAAGCGACATTATGACCGAAAGAACCCTCTCCATCGTCAAGCCCGACGCTGTGGCCAAGAACGCCGTCGGCGGCGTCTTGTCCGTCTTCGAAAAGGGCGGCCTGCGGATCGTCGCCAGCAAGATGATCCGTCTGACCAGGGCCCAGGCCGAAGGCTTCTATGCGGTGCACCGCGAGCGACCGTTCTTCGGCACGCTGTGCGACTTCATGTCGGAGGGCCCGATCGTGGTTTCGGTTCTCGAAGGTGAGGGTGCCATCGCCAGGCACCGGGACCTGCTCGGTGCCACCGATCCGGCCAAGGCCGCCGACGCGACTGTTCGCAAGCTCTACGGCACCAACATAGAGCGCAACGCCGCGCACGGGTCGGACGGTCCGGAGACCGCACTCTTTGAGATCGGCTACTTCTTCAACGCACTCGAACTCCACCAGCGCTGAGAGGTCGCCGCGCGCACGTCGGCAGAACGTGCGCTCGGCGACCCTCGACGAACTGCGTGAGTGGGGCGAGACGCGCGACTTCACGCCGTACCGTGCGTCGCAGATCGCCGGTTGGCTCTACAATCGGCCGCCCACCGAGGTGGCCGGTATGCACAACCTGCCCGCGCCGGTGCGCGAGGCGCTCGAAGAGGACTTCGATACCTCGCTGCCGCGGCGGGCGCTGGTGCGCGAGTCGGTCGACGGCACCAGGAAGTTCCTGACCGAGTTCGCCGACCAGCGCGTGGTCGAGACCGTACTGATTCCGCGCGAGGGGCGCATCACGCTGTGCATTTCCTCGCAGGTCGGTTGCGCGCTGGAGTGCTCGTTCTGCGCCACTGCCCGGCTCGGGCTGACGCGCAACCTGGAGCCGTTCGAGATCGTCTCGCAGGTGATGATCGCGCGCGAGATGGCGCGTCCCGAGCTGCTCACCAACTACGTCTTCATGGGCATGGGCGAGCCGCTGGCGAACTACGACCGTCTGGTACGAGCGATCGAGATCCTGACGGCGCGCTGGGGACTGGGGATTTCGCCGCGGCGGATCACGGTTTCCACCGCCGGGCTGGTGCCTCAGCTCCGGCGTCTGGTCGAGGACACCGACGTGCACGTCGCGATCTCGCTGGCTTCGGCGCGCGACCAGGTGCGCGACGTGCTGATTCCGATAAACCGGCGCTACCCGCTCCAGGAGCTGATCGATGCCTGCCGCGGTCTGCCGCTGCCGCGCCGCAAGCGCATCACCTTCGAGATCACGCTGCTGGCCGGCATCAACGATTCGGTCCCCGACGCGGATGCGATCGCGGCGCTGCTGCGAGGCCTGGCGGTCAAGGTTAACCTGATTCCGTTCAACGAGTTCGCCGGCTCCGGCTATCGCAGGCCCGGCGATGAGGCCGTGAACGCGTTTCAGGAGCGGCTGCTGCGGCACGGCATTCATACCACCGTACGGATCAGTCGCGGCAGCGATATCGATGCCGCCTGCGGTCAGCTCGCGGCGGCGACACCGGCCGGCGCGGAGCCCGATCGCGGCGGCGATGGCGAGCCTGGCGCCACTTCCCCGGCCGGAGCCGGCAACTGATGGGCGGCATCGGCGTCGTCCTGAACCCGAACGCCGCAGCCAGTCGGGGTCCGGGCTGCGATGTCGCGCGCCTGGCGGAGCTGGTCGGCGGTAGCGGTGAAGTTGTCGTCACTGGCGACCTCGCCGAGCTCGATGTGGCGCTGCGTCGCTTCCACGAGCGCGGCTACGACATCGTAGCAGTCTGCGGCGGGGACGGGTCGATGTGCCACGCGGTGTCGCGTGTGGTGCAGATCTGGGGCGAATGGCAGCTTCCCGATTTCGTCGCGCTGCGCGGCGGGACCATCAACAACATCGCACGTACGATCGGCGGTCCGGCCCGGCCCGACGCGATGATGGCGGGAATCGTCGCTGCGTACACGGCCGGGCGAGCGCTGGCCAGAGTCGAGCGGCCGCTGATTCGCGTGAACGGTTCGTTGTACGGAAACGTGGTCGGCGCCGGGCTGATCACCGGATTTCTCGAGCACTACTATCGTGCTGCCAACCCTGGTCCGCTCAGTGCGGCGGGGCTGTTGCTGCGCTGCGGGATTTCGTGGCTGGTCGGCGGCAAGCTGATCGACGCGGTGGTGCCGCGTCTGGCGGCGCGTGCCCAGTGTGACGGAGAGGTGCTGCCGTTCGACGCGTTCACGATCGTCCTGGCCAGTTCGGTTTCCCACATCGGGCTCGGCGTCACGCCGTTCTACCTGAGCGGGCGCAAGCACGGCTACTTCCACGTGCTGGCCGGACCCGCCACGCCGGGACAGTTGCTCGGGCGTGTGCCGCGTTTCCGGCGCGGGTTTCCCGCAGGCCTGGACACGCTGTATGACAACATGGCGCAGCGTTTCCGGGTCGAATTCGCCTCGCCGCAGTCGTACACCATCGACGGCGAACTGTTCCCTCCGGTCCCGGTGCTGGAACTCGAATCGGGGCCGACCGTGCGCTTCGTCAAAGGCGAGAAGCACTGAGCGGCGGCGAACGCGGCGGGATCGGGAGCATCGATTCGATGGGCGGCACCGGCAAGGCGAGTGACATGGGCGAGACAGGCGAGAAAGGCATGCTGGGGGTGATCGGGGGCAGTGGTCTGTACTCGATGGACGGCCTGGTCGGTGCGACCCGCGTGCGAGTGGAAACGCCGTTCGGTGAACCCTCGGATGCGTACGTGGTCGGCACCGTCGGCGGCAGGCGCGTGGCGTTTCTGCCCCGCCACGGCGCCGGGCACCGCATCCTTCCCTCTGAACTCAACTTTCGCGCCAACATCTACGGATTCAAGAAGCTCGGCGCCGATGCGATCGTGTCGGTGTCGGCGGTGGGCAGCCTGCGAGAAGAGATAGCGCCGGGACACATCGTCGTTCCCGACCAGCTCCTGGATCGCACCAGGGGGCGGATCTCGACGTTCTTCGGCGACGGGATCGTCGCGCACGTGGGTTTTGCCGATCCGTTTTGCGGCCCGCTCTCGGACCTGGTCGCCGGCGGTGCGCGCAGCCTCGGCGCCACCGTCCATCGCGGCGGAACCTACGTCTGCATGGAGGGCCCGCAGTTCTCGACCCGCGCCGAATCGCACTTGTACCGAAGCCAGGGTGCCCACATCATCGGAATGACGAGTCTGCAAGAGGCCAAGCTCGCGCGCGAAGCCGAAATCTGTTTCGCGACGATGGCGCTGGCCACCGACTACGATTGCTGGCGCGAGGGCGAAGAGGCCGTCGAGATCGAGAAGGTACTGGCGGTGCTTGCCGCCAACGTCGATCTGGCGCGCAAGACGGTAGCGCTGGTGGCCGGCGGCATCGATGACGCGCGGGGATGCGGGTGCCGGCGCTCTCTCGACCACGCGGTCATCACGGCGCGCGCGGCGATCCCGCAGCGCACGCGTGACAAACTCGCGGTGATCCTGGGGCGTCTGGGTCTCTAGAACGGCGCGGCCGGGAAGGCGGCGAAACGAACTGAACGAGCAAGGGGTAGCGGACCATGGCGACGGCGGCGAAATCGGTGTGTGTGGTGGGATCGGTGGCGATCGACTCGGTCGAGACGCCTACGGGTAGCGCGATGAATGTGCTCGGAGGCGCGTGCAGCTACTTCGCGGTGGCGGCGAGCTTCTTCGCGCCGGTCAACCTGGTGGGAGTGGTCGGGCGGGATTTCCCCGAGGCCGAGCGGCGTTTTCTCGGCGACTGCGGGATCAACCTGGAAGGTCTGACCGAAACCGATGGCGAGACCTTCCGCTGGCACGGCCGCTATCACGAAAACATGAACATGCGCGACACACTCGATCTGCGCCTGAACGTGTTCGAGCACTTCGTGCCCAGGCTTCCCGAGTCGTACCGTGGCAGCGAGTTCGTGTTTCTGGCCACCATCCAGCCGTCGCTCCAGGCGCAGGTCTTGTCTCAACTGCAGGCGCCCATCTATGTCGGCGCCGATACGATAGAACATTGGATACACGAAGCACCGGCGGAGCTGCGCGGCCTGCTCTCGCGGGTGGACCTGTTCACCATCAACGACACCGAGGCGGCGCTGCTGGCCGGAGAGACCAACGTGGTGAAGGCTGCGCGCAGGATACTGCAGATGGGCCCCCGCCATCTGATCGTCAAGCGCGGCGAGTACGGCGCGCTGCTGTTCTCGGCCGACGAAGTGTTCGCGGTGCCGGCCTTCCCACTGGAAGAAGTCGTGGACCCCACCGGCGCCGGCGACACGTTTGCGGGCGGCCTGATGGGCAGTCTGGCTGCCGATGGGCAGGTCACCGGCCGCACGATCCGGCGGGCCATCGCCTACGGTACCGTGGTGGCTTCGTTTACCGTGGAGGATTTCGGGCTCGGACGATTGCGAACGCTCAGCCGCGACGAGATCGACACGCGGCTGCGCCAATTCATGGCGATCACCGATTTCCACAGCTGAGAGCCGGGGGTGTGACGATGGAACTTTCGGTGGTGCTGCCGGTCTATAACGAGGCTCCGAACCTCGAGCCGCTGCACGCCGAGCTCACCGAAGTGCTCAGCGCCCTGGGCCGCAGCTACGAGGTGATCTACGTCGACGACGGCTCGGTCGACGGTTCGCGCGATCTGCTGAGGGGCTTCCGCGATCGCGATCCGCACGTGCGGGTGGTGTTGTTCCGCCGCAACTTCGGCCAGACCGCGGCAGTGGCTGCGGGGCTCGCGCGTTCGACCGGGGACCTCGTCGTCACTCTCGACTCCGATCGGCAGAACGATCCTCACGACATCCCGGCCTTGATCGCCAAGATCGAGGACGGCTACGACGTCGTGTCGGGCTGGCGCAAGGACCGCAAGGACGATCTGCTCAGCCGGCGCTTGCCGTCGCTGACAGCCAACGCATTGATCCGCGCCATCACCCGGGTTCGCGTCCACGACTACGGCTGCATGCTCAAGGCCTACCGCGGGGAGGTCGCGCGGGGGCTGCGCCTTTACGGGGAGATGCACCGATTCATACCGGCCATCGCGTCGGACCTCGGCGCCAACGTAGGGGAGATGGTCGTCAATCACCGCCCGCGGGTGGCGGGCTCGTCCAACTACGGGATCTCGCGGGTGGTCCGCGTGGTCCTGGATCTGCTGACCGTCAAGTTCCTGTCGGTCTACTCGACGCGGCCGATCCATGTCTTCGGCGTGATGGGGGTGGTGCTCGGGGGCCTCGGATCGCTGGTCCTGGCGGTTCTCGCAGCCCAGAAACTGTTCTTCGGCGTGCAACTCTCGGGGCGTCCGATTCTGCTGCTGGCGCTGCTGTTGGTGGTGACCGGGGTGCAACTCGTCACCATGGGACTGCTCGGGGAGATGCTCGCGCGCACCTACCATGAGAGCCAGGGCAAGCCGATCTACGTCGTGGCCGAGGACCTCGAGGCCCGGCAGGCAGGGGAGTGACCTGAGTCATGTGCGCGGTTGCCGCGTCACCGGGGCTCGGCTAAGATCCGCCGCTTGCCTCGGCTGACAACCGGTCGATTGAGCGGGACTTTTCTCGGTATCGCAGGAGGAGCGGTGAAGATCTGTGTCATCGGGACCGGCTACGTGGGCCTGGTCGCTGGGACGTGTTTTGCCGAAAGCGGCAACGACGTCACCTGCGTCGATATCGACGCGGCAAAAATCGGCCGGCTGCTGGCCGGCGAAGTTCCCATCTACGAGCCCGGGCTCGAAGAACTGATCGTGCGCAACGTCGAGGAAGGGCGGCTGTCCTTTACGACCGACGTCGAGAGCGCGGTCAAGTCTGCGATCGTGTGTTTCATCGCGGTCGGCACTCCGCAGAGCGCCGACGGTGGCGCCCCGGACATGCGCTACGTCCATCAGGCCGCTCGCGACATCGGTTCGGCGATGGACGGGTACTGCGTGGTGGTCAACAAGAGCACCGTTCCGGTCGGTACCGCGGCTGCTGTCCGCAAGATCCTGGCCGAGAGCACCAAGCATCCGTTCGACGTCGTCTCCAACCCCGAGTTCTTGAAAGAAGGCGCAGCAATCGACGATTTCCTCAAGCCCGACCGCGTAGTGATCGGTGTGTCGAGCGAGAAGGCGGCAGAGATCATGAAGGATCTCTACTCGCCGTTCGTGCGCGGCGGCTCGCCGATCCTGGTGATGGACAACGCCAGCGCCGAGATGACCAAGTACGCCGCCAACTCGCTGCTGGCGGTCAAGATTTCGTTCATCAACGAGATCGCCAACCTGTGCGAGAAGGTGGGCGCCGACATCGCCCACGTGCGCCAGGGCATCGGCAGCGATCGCCGCCTGGGCATGCACTTCCTCTACCCGGGTCTGGGCTATGGCGGGTCGTGTTTTCCCAAGGACGTGCGCGCCATCATCGACACCGCCGAAGCCGTGGGACTCGAGTTCTCACTGATGCGCGCGGTCGATGACGTGAACAACCTGCAGAAGCGGCGCCTGTTCGGCAAGGTCCGCGAGTATTTCGACGGCAATCTGGCCGGGCGCACCTTCGGCATCTGGGGACTGGCGTTCAAGCCCCGCACCGACGACATGCGCGAGGCTCCCGCGATCGGCCTGGTGGAGGATCTGCTGGCGGCCGGCTGCAAGGTCAACGTCCACGATCCCGAAGCGATGGAAGTCGCACGCGGGGAGTTCGGCGACCGCGTCTCGTACTGTGCCAAGAACTATGATGCGATTGCCGGAGCCGACGCGCTGTGCGTCGTCACCGAGTGGAACGAATTTCGCCACCCGGACTTCGACCGCATGAAGCAGTTGCTCAAGGCCCCGGTCGTTTTCGACGGGCGCAACCTGTGGGAACCGCGCGACATGAAGTCGAAAGGGTTCACCTACTTCCCGATCGGACGGCCCTCGGTCAAGGCCGCGTAGGCAAGGAGAAAGGCCGTGGGACGCGTGCTCATCACCGGCGGGGCCGGCTTCATCGGCTCGCATTTGTGCGAACGTTTTCTCGGCGACGGCCACGAGGTCATCGCCGTCGACAATCTTCTGACCGGCGACCGCGACAACATCGCCCACCTGTTCGTCAATCCGAAGTTCACGTTCCTCGAGCAGGACATCACCAACTACCTGTACGTTGCCGGTCCCCTCGACGCGATCATGCATTTCGCTTCGCCGGCCAGCCCGGTTGATTACCTCGAACTGCCGATCCAGACCCTCAAGGTGGGATCGCTCGGAACCCACAAGGCTCTGGGGCTGGCGCGCGCCAAGAACGCGCGCATCCTGGTCGCATCGACATCCGAGGTGTATGGCGATCCGCTGGTGCACCCTCAGCGCGAGGATTACTGGGGCAACGTCAACCCGATCGGGCCGCGCGGCGTCTATGACGAGGCCAAGCGTTTTCTGGAAGCCATGACGATGGCCTACCATCGCACCCACGGCGTGAAGACCCGCATCGCGCGCATCTTCAACACCTACGGACCGCGCATGCGCATGCGTGACGGGCGTGTGGTGCCGAACTTCATGTGCCAGGCGCTCAAGGACGAAGCCATCACCGTCTACGGCGACGGTTCGCAGACGCGCAGCTTTTGCTTCGTCGAGGATCTGGTCGAAGGTCTGACGCGCCTGCTGTGGTCGGACGAGTCGATGCCGGTCAACCTCGGCAATCCCACCGAGATGTCGATCCACGATTTCGCGGTCAAGATCCGCGATCTGGCGGGCTCCAAGTCGCAGGTGGTGTTCCGCGATCTCCCGGTCGATGATCCCAAGGTGCGCCAGCCCGATATCTCGCGGGCGCGCCGCATCCTCGGGTGGGAACCCAAGGTGAGTCTCGACGAAGGCCTGGCGCGCACGATCGCCTTCTTCCAGGGAAAACTGAAAGCCACATGAAGATCGTCATCACGGGGGGAGCGGGTTTCATCGGCTCCCACCTCGCAGACGCGTTCCTGGCCGCCGGACACGACGTGGCGGTCATCGACAATCTCTCGAGCGGCCACCGCGAGCAGGTTCCGGCCGGCGCACGCTTCCACCAGGCCGACATTCGCAGCGAAGAGGCGGCGCGCGTCGTCATCGACGAGAAGCCCGATGTGCTGTGCCACCATGCGGCGCAGATGAACGTGCGCTACTCGGTGGAGAACCCGGTCTACGACGCCGAGGTCAACGTGCTAGGCTTGGTGCGGATGCTGGAGGCCGCGCGCGTGGCGGGTACCGGCCTGGTGCTGTTTTCTTCTTCGGGTGGCACGGTTTACGGCGAGGTCGACGTGTGGCCGACGCCCGAGGGACAGGCCACCGTGCCTCTGTGTCCGTACGGGGTGAGCAAGCTGACCGGTGAGCACTATCTCGAATACTATCGAAGCGTTCACGGCATACGCTACGTGGCGCTGCGCTACTCGAACGTCTACGGTCCTCGCCAGGACCCTCACGGCGAAGCCGGTGCGGTGGCGATCTTCTCGAAACTGTTGCTCAGGGGCGAGACCGGCAAGATCTACGGCGACGGCCTGCAGACCCGCGACTACCTCTTTGTCGGCGACGTAGTCAGGGCCAACCTCGCCGCGGTTGCCACGCCGTCGGCCTGCGGAGCGATCAACATCGGCACCGGACGCGAGACCAACGTGGTCGAGCTTTACGACCGTATTCGACGACTGGTGGGCAGCCAGATTCCACCGATGCACGTGGATCCCAAGGACGGTGAAGTGCGCCGCAACGTTCTCGACCCCACGCGCGCGTCCCAGGTGCTGGGCTGGAAACCATTGGTGACGCTGGACGAGGGGCTGGCCGCGACGGTTGATTTTTTCCGGTCACGGCCGTAGCCGACCAGGTTCGGGCGCAACTGCGACCGCCAAGTCCCAATGCCCGTCGCCACAATCCGTAACTTCTCGATCATCGCCCACATCGACCACGGCAAGTCGACGCTCGCCGACCGCCTGCTCGAGCTGACCGGCACGGTCACCGCACGCGAGAGCAGCGCGCAGATGCTCGACGACATGGATCTGGAGCGCGAGCGCGGTATCACCATCAAGGCCCGGGCCGTGAGGCTGTACTACAAGGCCAAGGATGGGCTGACCTACACTCTCAACCTGATCGACACGCCCGGACACGTCGACTTCGGCTACGAAGTGTCGCGCTCGCTGTCGGCCTGCGAAGGCGCGCTGCTGGTGGTCGACGCCAGCCAGGGGGTGGAGGCGCAGACGCTCGCCAACGTCTATCTGGCCCTGGATCACGACCTGGAAATCGTCCCGGTCCTGAACAAGATCGACCTTCCGTCGGCCGATCCCGAAGGTACCCGCAAACAGATCGAAGACGTGATCGGCATCGACGCCTCGGGATCGGTTGAGGTGAGCGCCAAGACCGGAGTCGGCGTCGACCGCGTGCTCGAAGCGATCATCGAGCGGATTCCGCCTCCGACCGAGACGCCCGGAGCGCCGCTCAAAGCGCTGGTCTTCGATTCCTGGTTCGATCCATACCTCGGCGTGGTCATCCAGATTCGCGTCTTCGACGGGGTGGTGCGCAAGGGAGATCGCGTGCGCCTGCTCGGAGCCACGCGCGACTACGAAGTGACGCGGCTTGGAGTGTTCCGCCCCGGGCCCGTCGAAGTGCCGCATCTCGAGGCGGGCGAAGTCGGCTTCGTCGCCGCCGGGATCAAGGACATCGTCGAAGCCCGCGTCGGCGACACGCTCACCTCGGCCGAGGGTCCGTGCGGCGAGGCGTTGCCGGGTTTCAAAGTCGTAAAGCCGATGGTGTTCGCCGGCATCTACCCGATCGACAGCGCGGACTACGAGCAGCTTCGCGACGCGATCGAGAAACTCAAACTGAACGATTCGTCGTTCTCGTACGAACCCGAAACCTCGG
>JACRCR010000191.1 GCA_016218925.1 Deltaproteobacteria bacterium
ACGTCACTTATCGCGATCTGCCAACGGTGCAGTATCGTGTCTGGTGTCGCGAGCAGCTCCAGCGCCATCTATCCGAGGTTCCGGCGGCAACCAGGCCGGCGGTCGAGCAACGCTTGCGCGAGCACGGCTGCCTGCAACCGCTACAGGCCGAAGGCGCAATCGCCTCGCACCTGCACGACGGGGCCTCGCCGCCGGTGTGTACGCCGAGAAAAGTCGGCAGGCTCGACCTGCTGTGGCGATCGGTGGTCGGCACCCACTGGCACAAGCCCGGCCAGCCCCACAAAGGCTGAGCCCGACCTGCCTCGTTGGCGGGTGGTCGCGACCGGCACGCGCCGGCGGTCAGCTACCCCAGGCCCAGACCTTGTCGCCGCTTCCGAACAACACGTCCGCGGGCGACTTCTTGTCGATGTGGCCGATCAGTCCCTGGTAGATCCCGAAACCGCACAGTTCCTTGAGACGCGGTGAGAAGTCCTGCGCGACTTGCAGCGGGATGCCGAGCTGCTGGTTCTCCTGCTGGCGAACGAAGCCGGCGCAGTAGTTCATCGCGATGCCCACACGCCGCTGCCCGCTGCTGTTGGCGCCGCCGCCGTGCCACAGACTGCCGTGCCAGACCAGCACCGAACCTCGCGGCATCTGCGCTGCGATAGATTCGTACTGCTGTCCGTACACCGGCGAGTGATCGCTCAGGTGTGAGCCCGGGATGATGCGGGTAGCGCCGTTGGCTTCGGTGAAATCGGTGAGCGCCCACATCGAGTTGCACACCAGCGCCGGGTGCGGCTTGGGAAGCGGCAGGAGTTGATCGTCGGCGTGGATCGGCTGGGCACTCTGGCCGGGGTCGATCGAAATCGAAGACAGCGAAGAGATCAGGCATCCCGCATCGAGCACGCGCTCGACGATCGGCAGCACGCTGTGGTGCACCGGGATCTTCGCGAAACACTGGCCGTGTACCAGCAGGTTGTAGATCCGCACAGTGTGCGCGCCTTCGAAGAGGTTGCCGGCGGGCTCGATGCCGAGTTCGCGCTCGAGTCGAAGCAGCGTCTCGCCGAGTTCCTCTACGAGATCCGGCTCGATCGCGTTCTCGACTACGGTGTAACCGTGCTCGGCGATGCGCGCGGCGTGCGCGTCGGCTTGCTCAGGAGTCAGCATTCGCGTCTGGGTGCACTGCGCCGCGCTCACTCGGCGGCGTGCATGTGGCCGGGGCCGCAGTGCCCGCGGTGGTCGAGCGCCACGCCGGCGCGAATCAGTTCGCACTGGTTGCCGTAGGTCGCGCCGTCACAGCCACAAACCGGCATGAAGACCTCGGGGCACGCCCCCGGAGCGGGCACGCACAAACCCTGGGCATCGACGATCTCGCAGCTTTGCGGCGGCAGCATGCACGTCTCTCCCTCGGGGCAACCGATGCCGGCGATGCCCGCGCAGATCTCCGAACACTTGCCCGGGTGCGCCATCGCCGCGCCGGCTTTGCGCCGCAGGCAGTCGTTCGCGTAAGTGACGTCGTCGCAGCCGCACACCGGCGCGTCCTCGACGCCGTCGCATTGCGCGGGGATCTCGGCGCAACGGCCCGGCCGGTCCTCAACCTGGCACATACCCGGCAGCAGATCACAGAACTTGCCGGTGTCGCAGCCGTCGTGATCGGGACCACCACAATGGGGAGATCCGGTGCATTCGCCGTCGTGGTGTTTGGCCACCGCGCCGGCCAGGCGTTCGCATTCGTTGGCGTAGGTGTTGCCGTCGCAGCCGCACACCGGGGCGTAGATCTGCGGGCACGCATCCGGCCGCACGACGCAGGTCCCATCGGTGACCGGTTCCTCGCAGTTGCCGGCCGCACCGTCGCAGAACTGACCATCAGGGCAGATGGTGTCAGCCGAACAGTTTCCTGGAACCGCCTCACAGGATCCCTCGTGGGCCTTGGAGGTGCGCGCCCGCTGGCGCTCGCAGTCGTTGGGGTAGGTGACGCCATCGCAGCCACAGACCGGCGCGACCTCATCATTACACGCAACCGACGGATCCCACGGCACGCAGGCGCCGGGCGCGAACGGATCGTGACACGCCCCTGGTACCCGTTCGCAGAAACCCGCCGGGCCGCAGTTCTCGCCCGGGCATCCTCCGCAGAACTCGCCGGTGCGATCCATGTGCGAGCCCATGCCCATCACCCGGTCCAACGCGTCGACGCCGGCCGAGGCCAGACAGGCGATGCAGGCCAGAGCCGATTGAACCCCGTCGACCGGCAGGCTGCACTGGCCGCTGGGATCGGGACAGATACCGCCCGGAGCAACCGCCACAAGCTCCGCGTCGGTGCATACGGTGGCCAGCTTCTGAGCCAGCTTGGCTTCATAGCCGGCCAGGCGCCTGTCGATCCGCGGCGTGTTGCACGCATCTCCGTGCTGCAGCCGGCACTTGGCCGAGACGATCAATCGGTGCTTGGCGTACTGGCCCGCCGAGGTGGCCAGCGCCATCGGGCATGAGGCGGCGGTGGCTGCGGCACGCGCGGCGCCGGCGCAAGACCAAATCAAGACACAGGCGAGCAGCAACGTTATCGGTCGGCGCATGACGGGAACCTCCGTTGGAACGCGTCCGGCATCTTACGCCGGATGCGGACGCGGTGGAAAGTATGTTCAGCGCTACGCGGCGATGGTCGGTCAGCGCACGCCGCGACCTCAGGCCGCGCGGTCGCCGCTGCGCAGATGCGAAGGGACCAGCGACTCGACTCCGAGCGCGCCGAGCAGTTCACGGTCGTGATCGCAGTCCGGATTGCCGGTGGTCAGCAGCTTCTCGCCGAAGAAGATCGAGTTGGCCCCTGCCAGCATGCACAGGGCCTGGGCCTCGTCGCTGAGTCCGGTGCGCCCGGCCGAGAGCCTCACCAGCGAGGCCGGCATCAACAACCGCGCGGTGGCGATCACGCGCACGAACTCGAACGGCTCGACCGGTGGCCGGTCGGCCAGCGGCGTGCCCGGCGCGGTGACCAGCGCATTGATCGGCACGCTCTCGGGGTGCACGGCAAGGTTGGCCAACTCCACCAGCATCGCGCAACGGTCGTCGATCGACTCGCCCATGCCGATGATGCCGCCGCAGCAGATAGTGATCCCGGCCTGGCGCACGTGGCGCAGCGTCTCCAGGCGCTCGTCGTAGCTGCGGGTAGTGATGATCTTGCCGTAGTACTCGCGCGAAGTGTCGAGGTTGTGGTTGTACGCCACCAGGCCGGCGCTCTTCAGTCTGGCGGCCTGCGAGGCCGTGAGCATTCCGAGCGTCACACAGGTTTCCATGCCTAGATCGCTGACGCCGCGGATCATGTCGCAGACACGATCGAACGACTCGCCGTCGCGCGCCTCGCGCCAGGCCGCGCCCATGCAGAACCGCGTCGCGCCGGCCGCCTTGGCCTCGCGCGCGGCGGCCAGAACCTTGTCGAGCTCGAGCAGCGGCTCTTTGTCCACGCCGGCCTCGTAGTGGGCGCTCTGGGGACAGTAGGCGCAGTCCTCCGGGCAGCCCCCGGTCTTGATAGACAGCAACGTGCAGAGCTGGACTTCGTTGGCGACGTGGAAACGGCGGTGCACGCTCTGCGCACGGAACACCAACTCGGTAAGCGGTAGATCGTGAAGGGCCCGCGCTTCTGCGGGCGTCCAGTCGTGTCGGAGGATGCCAGTGTCCATCGAGGCTACTTACTGGGACAAGGCCGGCGGCGCAAGACGCCGCCGATGCTCGGGTGCCGCGGCGGCTACCAGGTGGCGCTGTAGCAGATGCCGTCGACCGTCAGCGTCAGATACAGCAGCCGGCCAAGGTCGATCCCGAAGCTGCCGGGAACTCTACGGCCCTTGACCAGTAGAGCCCAGTGCTGGCCGAACGCCGGTCCCTTGCGCCACAGCCTGACGGTGCGCAACCCGTCGATCGAGCCGTCGCCCTTCCACTTGTAACGCCGGTGCGCCGGGACTGATTTGGCCCAGCCGGCGTCGCCGCCGGGAATCGCGAGCGAGAGCGTCGCGCTCTGATCGCTGAAGCCGACCCTGAGACCGTTTCGCGGATCGATCGCGGCGTAGTTTCCCGAGAAATCGTCGACCGCGGCTCGGTACACGAACCTGCGCGCGTTGGCGGCGATCGACACACCGCGGAGTTCGCCGGCGTGGCAGGTCTGCAGACATCCACAGTTCCCGCCGCAGTGTCCCGGACAGATCGCGTCGTCGGCGCCATCGCACGCTTCGCCGCTTTCGGCGACGCCATTGCCGCAGAGCGGGGCCGGACACGTGCAGTCGCCGGCGCACGGACCCAGGGCGCAGGAGCCGAGATCGGCGCCGTCGCACGCCTCGCCGGACTCGCGGGTCCCGTTGCCGCACTCGGGCGGATCGGTTCCGAACACCGTCGCCGTCACCTGATAGTGGCCCGACCCGCGCGCTCGCGACACGTAGAGCGACCAGGGACCCGGCCAAGGGTTGGCGAACTCACATACGCCGAAGACGCCGGTGCCGGCGGCCTCGCAGTCGTGGTCGCTTACACTGGCGCCGCCGGCACCCTGCTTGACGTAGAGGTTCGGATTGAACGAGCCGTCGTCCTCGCCGTTGAGGGCGAAGCGTACCAGCGCCGGCGTTCCGGCAATGCTCACCGTGAACGCGTCGGAGCGATTGCCGGCCGAGAGATTCCCCGAGTTCGCGACTACGCTCACCGTCGCATCGCCCACGGCAGGCAACGCGCCACAGTTCGCGATGGAATCGCCCGCGAGCTGCGCGGTCAGGTAGTCGGAATTGTAGTAGACGCTCGAGTCCCAACTGTGATCTTGGGCTAGGCAGTCGAAGGCACTACCCGCAGAGGTAACGCCTGCCACTTCGTCGCCGCCGCCGAAGTCGATGAGCAGCGGTCCGCCCGAGTCGCCGTCGCAGGTATTCGAATCGGCCCCCGGCAGCCCTACCGGCAACGCAAAGTCCCAGCACACCAACTTGTCGTTGCCTTCGCCGCGGGTGGCTCTGAGGTCGCACTCGGAGGTCTGGATCGCGCCGTAGCGCTTGATTCCGTAGTCGTTGCCGCTGCCGTAGGTCTGGCCGAAGCCGGCGACGACGCCGTCGAGACCGACGCCGATGGCGTCGAGATCATGGGTCGCATTGATCGGCGTCGGATCGATCCCATCGACGCTCGCGCCGAGCCTGACGACGGCGACGTCGTGACCCGATTTGCCGTTGTAGCCCGGATGATAGGAGACGGAGGCAACCGGGTAGAGTCCGCCGTGCTGGAGAAACACCTGGTAGTGCGAAGCATCCGCGTCGTCGAATACGCAATGAGCGGCGGTCAGGAACGTGCGACATCCGATCAACGTACCGCTGCAGCGAAGCGCGGCGTTGTCGTCGTTGATCGATCGGTGTCCACCGTAGAGCAGCGCACCGGTAGTGGGAAAGTCCTGACTCGGCAGACCATTGACGACGCGCGGATGGCCTGAGGCGGCGGGCAACGCGGCCCTGGCGCGCTGCGCAGTCGCGGCACCGATCGCGTCCGGCCAACAGACCACCGCGACCGCGAGCCAGAGCCCGGCCACTACGCAACGTGCCGTCGGACTAACCAGCATTCCCAAGTTCCCCCGACCGGGCCTTCGCGTTCGGCAACCCGGCCTGTTTCACCGACTCGTGCGGCTTCTCGTGCTTCTCCTAGTTGGCCTTGTCCTCACCCACCTCGACGTGCAGTTCGATCTCGATCTCGTCGCCGACCAGCAGGCCCCCGGTCTCCAGCGTCTTGTTCCACGTCAGTCCGAAGTCCTTGCGACTCAGTGTCGTCGTCGCGTCGAACCCGGCCTTCTTGTTGCCCCACGGGTCGGTCACCGTTCCGAGCCATTCGACATCGAGCACGATGGGTTTGGTGACGCCGTGGATCGTTATGTCACCGTGCAACCTGGCTTTGGTCTTGTCGGCGTTGATCTCGCTCAGCGAGCCGGCACTGAAGGTGATCTGCGGGAACCTGGCGACATCGAAGAAGTCGGCGCCGCGAAGGTGTGCGTCGCGCTTGGGCTCTTCGGTGTCGATGCTGGCCACGTCGATGGATCCGGTCACCTTGACAGCGTCGCGCTTGTCGGGATCGATGTCGATGGTGCCTTGGAACTTGGCGAATCGGCCGGTCGCCTTCGAGACCAGGTGGCGAACCTTGAATATCACCGAGGTGTGCGCCAGGTCGACCGAGTAGGTGGTTGCCGAGGCTGGCCCTGCCACGAGCAACGACGCGAGGGATGCGGCAACGGTCATGGTAACGGCGAACGCGGGATGGGATCTGGTCATTTCTAATCTCCTGATTCAGGCTCTGAATTTCGCAGCGTTACCAGCGTGATCTCGCGCGGCGTCAGCACACGAACGGGTTGTCCGGTGACGCCGAGGCCGAGGTTCACGTGCAAGGTCGAGCCGCCGTTGGCGAAGGTACCACGCGGGTAGCGCGTCATGAAGCGCGCCAGCGAAGCCGGTCGCGCCGCCGGCCATGGCAGCGCGATCTGCCCCCCATGGGTATGGCCCGAGAGCACCAGGGCCACCGCGAGCCCCGCGGCCTGCTCAAACAGGTCCGGCCGATGCGAGAGCAGCACCATCGGCTCTCGCATCGGCACCGCGGCGCACAGCTCGGCCAGCGCCGGGTGCTCGCGCACACCGCGGGCCCAGTCCAGGCCCATGTCGTCGAGCCCCAGGATGTGCAGCCGCGCGCCGTCGTGCTCGATCACCGCCGCCGCGTCGCGCAACAGCGTGAAGTCGGTGTAGCGCGCGAGCGCCGCCGCGACCTCTTGCGCGCCGGTGTACATGTCGTGATTGCCGAGGATCGCCACCACACCATGGCGAGCGCGCAGGCCGGCCAGCACCGGAAATGTCGCGGCCGCATGGTCGAGCCCGTCGGTGATGTCGCCGGTGATGCAGACGAGGTCCGGCTCCAGCGCGTTGGCTTCTTCGATGTAGGGCCGCAGCCGCGCGGCGTCCATGAAGGAGCCGAGGTGGATGTCGCTCAGTTGGAGGATGCGAAATCCGTCGAACGCGCGCGCGAGCCCGGCGACCGCGACGTCGAGTCGCACTATCGCCGCGTCGCGCTGGCCGCGCCCGTAGCCGTGGATCAGCGCCGCCGCGACGCCCAGAAGTCCCGCCGAACCGAGCCAGCGCGCGCCACTGAGCGCGCCCGACGGCGATACCGGCAGCCCTGCCAGTGATGCGAGTTGGAGACCTGCGCCGGCCACGCTCCACATCAGGCCGTTGAGCAGCAGGAAGGCCATGCCGAACAGCGACGTGAATACGACGCGCACATAGGCCCGGCGCATCCCTTCGCCGCGCAGCCGCGCCATCGCCGGACCCGCACCGCCCAGTACGCGGCGATTCAGCCCATGCAGCGCCAGCGGCGCTGCCAGATGCATCCAGAGCGGAATCGCCACGCCGGCGACGACGATCAAGATCCACGCCGCGCAGATCCACTCCGAGAGCGCCGCAGTAAAGACCAGACCACGAAAGAAATGTCGCCAGAACAGGTGAGTCACGGGTCAACGAAAGAGATCTTGCTCGCGCGGCCGCAGCAGATCGCCGGCGGTTTCGGTACCCGCGCTGTAGGCGTAGCCACGCAGCAGCACGGCGGGAACTCCGCCGGCCTTTCCCATCAGCAATCCGGCGGCGGCGGCCAGTTGATCGGCCACCGCGATCACGGTGTGTTCGAGCCTGCGACCGCTCCAGTCCGCGCGTCCCAGATGATCGTCGAGCACCCGCAGGCCCGCGGCGCCGATCGCGAAGTCGATCTGGCCGAGCCGCCACGGACGTCCGAAAGTGTCTGTGACGATAACCGCCGGTGCGGTGCCAAAGCGCGCCGCCAGAGCCTCGCGTAGCGCCTCCGCCGAGCGATCGGCATCCAGCGGAAGCAAGGTGACCTGGCCGCGGCGGCTCTGGTTGGAGCGGTCGATGCCCGAGTTGGCCGCGACGACCCCCTTGCCGGTAGCGGTGATCAGATGGCCGCCCTGCATGCGCAGCACTTCGGTGGCTTCGCGCAGGGCCAGCTCGATGAGGGCCGGGTCCTTGTCGAACGAGGATGCGAACTCGCGTGCCCGCGGTGAGGGATCGACCTCCGAGAGCCGTACGATGCGACCTTCGGCCTTGGATACGATCTTCTGACAGACGATGACGACGTCGCCCGCGTACAGACCAAGAGCGGCGGCGTCGATGGCATCGCCGATCAGCGCGCCCAGGTCGTCGCCAGGCTCGACCGCGGGAAGGCCGCCGAGCGCGAACAGTTGCAGCGCGCGGGCGGCGGGAGCGGGCGCGACGCTCAACGCGCGACCGCCGGGCCGCACAGGAAGGTCGCCAGAGCCCGGGCGCGGGCCGGCTCCAGCAGCAGGATGTCGTGTTCGAGGATCTCCATCGCCCGGCCGGCAGCTTGCCGCGGACGGTCACCCGGCGCCACTACCAGGCGCGTGGCCAGCCCTTTGTAGAAGTCCGCGATCGCGCCGACATCGGCTTTGCGACCCATCGCTCCGAGCATGTCGGCGAGCGGCCCCTTGACGGCGCGGCCGCCGATCAGCGGGCTGACCGCGACCACGCGGGCGCGCGCCCTGGCCAGCGCGGGTCTGACCCCTGGCAGCGCCAGGATCGGTCCCACGCTGACGAAGGGATTGCTCGGGGCGATCACCACCAGCGAGGAATTCTCGATCGCCTCGATCACGCCGGCGGCCGGCGCGGCCTTTCGCGCACCGCGGTAGCGCACCGAGCGCACCGCTGGCTGGGCTCGCAGCCGCACGAGGTAGTCCTGAAAGGCCAGCACGCCGCGGTCGCTGATCACCTGGGTGCGCACCGGGTCGTCAGACATCGGCAGTACCCGCACCCCGATCCCCCGCGCACGGCACAATTCGGCGGTGACCAGGGTCAGGGTCGCGCCCTGACGCAGGCGCCAGGTCCGGTAGACGTGGGTGGCGATGTCGCGATCGCCCAGCGCAAACCAGCCTTTACCGGCCAGAAGGTCGAGTTCTTCACGAACGCGAAAGGTGTCGCCGTCGATGCCCCAGCCCCGCTCCAGCGGCGCCAGGTCAGCCAGAGTGTAGAGGATGGTGTCGATGTCGGGGGAGACCGCGAGTCCATAGAACTCGTCGTCGTCGCCGGTGTTGACGATGACGGTGAGGTCGCCGCTCGGCACCACGGCGGCCAGCCCGCGCAGCAGGCGCGCGCCGCCGACCCCTCCGGCCAACAGAGTGATCATCGAGGGAATCGAGCCCCAGGCGGCAACGGGAGTGGGGTCTTCAACGCGCGGATGAGTTCGAACTCACGAGGTCAGTGGACGCTCGCCGTCGCCACCGCAGGCCGGCCGTGCGCGAGAGCGCCGCTGCCTGCGCGGCCCGACGGCGGGCCGTCGTCTTCATCGATGGAACCGTAGAGCGTATTGCGCTGGCGCGGCACGCGGCGCATGCGCTGGATCATCGCCTGCAGTTCCTCGGCGGAGGTGTATTCGCCGGCGTCGGCGCCCGCCTCACGCGAGATGCTCTCCTCCATCAGAGTTCCGCCGATGTCGTTGCACCCGGCCGCCAGCGACAGCGAGGCGAGCTCGTGACCGAGCTTGACCCAGGAAGTCTGCAGGTTGTCGATCAGGCCGCGCAGCATCAGGCGGCTGGTGGCGTAAACGGCAAGGTCGAGTTGTCCCTGGGGAATCGGCGTCACCAACCCTTCGGCGAACAGTTTGGTCTCCTGCCAGATGAAGCGCAGCGGGACAAATTCGGTGAAGCCGCCGGTGTCGAGCTGGATGCTGCGCAGCAGATCGATGTGACGCGCGATGTGCATCGGCGTCTCCAGATGACCGTACATCATCGTCGAGGTGGTCGGCACGCCCTCGGCGTGGGCGGCGCGGATGATGCGCACCCAGGTGGCGGTGTCGAGTTTCTTGTGACTGAGGATCTCGCGCACGCCGTCGTCGAGAATCTCGGCTGCGGTGCCGGGCATAGTGTCGAGGCCGCACGCCTTCAGTTCGCGAATGTACTCGGGATAATCCATCGCCGAGCGCCGCGCACCGTAGTAGACCTCCATCGGCGAGTAGGCGTGAATGTGGAGCTTGGGGAAAGCCCCGCGCACCGCGCGCAGCAGCTCGAAGTAACCGTCGCTGTCCATCTCGGGATTGATGCCGCCCTGCATGCACACTTCGGTGGCGCCGCGCTCGATGCCTTCGCGGATACGCGCCAGCACGCTGTCGATGGGATGGTCGTAGGCCAGTTCGCTGGTCTTCAGGTGTGCGAACGCGCAGAACTTGCAGCCGACGAAGCAGATGTTGGTCCAGTTCACGTTGCGGTTGACGACGTAGGTGACCACGTCGCCGACATCGTCGCGGCGGATGCGGTCGGCAGCGGCAACCAGCGCCGACAGCGCGTTGCCGCGCAGGGTGACCAGATGGGCGCCTTCCTCGACCGAAGGCCGCAGGCCTTCGAGCGCACGCTCCAGGATGCCGGCGCTGTAGGTATCGACGCTGTCGATGCGCCGGCGCAGAGGACGATCGTCGAACGACAGGAACTCGACGCGGTCTGGATAGTCCTCGGTCTGATAACTCATGCAACGGCTCCTTTACGCGGATCGTGCACGGCCGCGCGCTGACCCGTACGCGGGCCGGCGCGCAGCGCCGCGATCGCGGCGAGCATCATAGGGTCGACGAACCGCTCAGTCACGAACGCGTCGTAAATAGGCAGCCGCGCCTCCAGGCCGTAGCCCTCCTGCTCGCACAATGCGCGCAGGCGCTCCACCGCCGGCCAGGCAGCCTCCGGGTTGACGTAGTCTATCGAGAGCGGGGAGACGCCGCCCCAGTCGTTGATCCCGGCGCGGACCAAATACCCGAGCGCGTCGGGGCTCAGGTTGGGCGGCGCCTGCAGATTCATCTCGCCACCCAGGACCAGGCGCGCCAACGCCACCGTCCTGACCATCTCCTGATCGGTCAGTTCGGCGCTGTCCGCCATCGCGGTGCATTCCTTGGCGCGGAAGTTCTGCACGATGATTTCCTGGATGTGGCCATACTCGGCGTGCATACGCCTCAGCGCCAGCAGGCTCGCCACCCGCTCGGCCTCGTTCTCTCCGATGCCGACCAGGATCCCGGAGGTGAACGGGATGCGCAGCTCGCCGGCTTCGCGGATCATCCGCAGGCGCCGCACCGGGTCCTTGTCGGGGGCGTGCTGGTGCGGCATGCCGCGATCGCGCAGTCTGGCGCTCACGTTCTCGAGCATCAGACCCATGCTGGCGTTGAGCGGGCGCAGCATCGCCATGTCGCGCTTGGAGAGCAGCCCCGCGTTGGTGTGGGGCAACAGCCCTTCGGCCAGCGAGAGCCGGCAGGCCAGCGCGACGTAGGCGGCGGTACTGGCCACGCCGAGCTCGGCCAGGAAGGAGCGGAACCCGCGAAAGGCGATCTCGGGCTTGTCGCCCAGGCACATCAGCGCCTCGATGCAGCCGACCGCGCGCGCACGGCGCGACCAGTCGGCGATCTCGCCGGGGGCCATCGTCCATTCGCCGGCTTCCTCTGGATCGCGCCGGAAGGTGCAATACGTGCAGCGGTCACGGCACAGGTTGGTGACCGGCAAGAAGACCTTGGGTGAGTAGGTCAGCGTGCGACCGTGGAAGGCGTCGCGCATCTTGCCGGCGACTTCACACAGAACATCGAGGTCGCCGGCGGGAACTTGCAGCAGCGCGTACGCGTCGTCGTCGCCAAGAGGCTCGAGCTGCGCGGCCTTCTCGAGCGCGATGTCGGCAGGATTAGCCATGACCGACGACAGTTCGCATTCGCAGAGCCGTTTCCAAGGTGTCTCGGCTTCTACGGGAGCCCCTACCGCATGTCAACGAAGCTTTTCCCGCCGGTGCGAAGGCCCGAGATGACAACGCGATCACCGCGCCGAGTCCGGGAAATCGATGCCGAGCTTGTCCATGCGGTACTTGAGAATGCGTCGCGTGGTACCGAGCAGCTCGGCCGCGCGCGTCTGGTTGAAATAGGTCTGCGACAACGCCTGCGCGATGATGTCGCGCTCGAACTCGTCGACCGCATCCGACAGGCTCTTGCGCCCGGTCAGCACCTCCATCGAGGTGCCGGCCGAGCCCGCGACCATCGCGTAGTTGGCAGCCAGATCGTCGGGGAGATGATCCGGACCGATCACGCGGCACTCGCCGCTCAGCACCAGCAGCCGCTCGATGACGTTCTCCAGCTCACGCACGTTGCCGGGCCAGGCGTGCTCGAGCAGGCGATCGACGGTAGCCGGTGCCAGTTCCTTGGCGTGAATGCCCAGCTCGCGGCTCTTGCGGTCGAGGAAATGGCGGATCAGATGCGGGATGTCGTCGCGGCGCGCGCGCAGCGGCGGCAGTTCGACCGACACCACGTTGAGACGGAAGTACAGGTCCTTGCGGAAACGCCCTTCGGCTATCGCCTCGACCAGATTGCGGTTGGTGGCGGCCACCACGCGCACGTCGACCTTCATGGGTCGCGGCGCACCCACGCGCTGCATCTCTCCTTCCTCGAGCACGCGCAGCAGCTTGGCCTGCAGGCCGGCGCTCATCTCGCCGATCTCGTCGAGGAAGATCGTGCCGGTGTCGGCGAGCTCGAACTGGCCGATCTTCTTGTCGACGGCATCGGTGAACGAGCCGCGTTCGTGCCCGAAGAGTTCGCTTTCGAGCAGGTTGTCGGGGATCGCGGCGCAGTTGAGCGTCACCAGCGGCCGGGTGGCGCGCGGGCTCTGGTAGTGCAGGGCGCGCGCTATGAGCTCCTTGCCGGTACCGGACTCGCCGATCACCAGTACGGTGGACTTCATCGGGGCCACCGCTGTGATGGTCTTGAAAACCCTCTGCATCGGCTCGGACTCGCCGATGATGTTCTCAAAACGGTAGCGCCGGCCTACCGCGTCGCGCAGTTGCTCGACCTCCAGCCGCAACCGGGCGTTCTCGGTCGCGCGCTCGGCCACCAGCCGCAGTTCGTCGATGTCGAAGGGCTTGGTGAGGTAGTCGAAGGCGCCGAGCTTCATCGCGCCGACGGCGGTCTTGACCGTCTTGGTCGCGGTCAGCATCACCACCGCCACGTGCGGGTTCTTGGCGCGGATGTGTTCGAGCGTTTCGAGTCCGTCGATTCCCGGCATCAGGATGTCGAGAAACACCAGGTCGCACGCGGCGGTTTCCAGCCATTCCAGCGCTGCCTCTCCAGACGCCACGACCACGGGCTCGTAGGCGTCCTTGAGGACCATGCGTACGGATTCACGAACTCCGGCTTCGTCGTCGACGATCAATACGACCGGCTTGGCCATCACTTGCTTCCTCTGCGAGCTGCGCGTGCCACTGCACGCGCAACTCGTCCTGTTCTACTCGTAGTTGCAGATCCCCGTTGCCGCGGCGCGCCACTTCGCGGGCCAGCGCCAGCCGCCACGGCCATGCGTCGCCCTCGAGCCAGCGACCCAGATGTTCGACCGCGCGCCCACCGCGCGGGATGCACACCTCCAGCACCGAGTCGTCGTCGGTCACGTCCACCCAGGCTTCGTCGTGCTGCGCCAGACGTTCGCGGCTCTCGTCGAGCACGGCGGCAGCGATGAAGCGGGCGTGACGCGGGTCGACGATCGCCCACAGTGCCTGGCGCGCATTGACGGCTGCGGCCACCGGCAGACGCGCTTCCTCGATGGTCTCGGCAAAGAGCGCGACCAAATCGATGCGCAGCGCTGCGGCGGCACCGAGAGCCGCGTACTCGTGCAGCAGTTCGACATGGGTGTCGATGCGCGAGCACGCTGCAACCGCCTCGCCGGCGAGCGCCGCAATGTCGGGGTCGCTGGTCGCACGCTCAGCCGCGAGCGCGGCGAACGTCTTGAGCGTGGTCATCGGATTGCGAAGATCGTGGGCGAGAGCGGCCAGAACCGGCTCGATGGC
>JACRCR010000190.1 GCA_016218925.1 Deltaproteobacteria bacterium
GCGCGCGGCAACCTTCGCGAAACAAGCGCCGCGAGGGCGTGGCCGTGGTCGCACCTCATGCGTAGAGCAGGCGACCTCTCGGTTCCGGGACGGAACGGCCGAGTTCGCGAGCCGTGTCGATCCATTCCCCGATTATTGTCTCGACGTTGGTGAGCGCCTGCTTGTACGTCGCGCCGTCGCTGGCACAGCCGGGCAGTTCCGGGACTTCGGCGATGTAGGCTTGATCCTCATCGCTCCAGTAGATGATAATTTCGTATCTCCACTTACTTGCCATCGGCATCGTCCCCAAGGCGGTCACGCACTGTGTGCCTGACGCCCGGCCATCCTCCGGCGCTTCGGAATCAGCGGCGGTAGCGACCGGATCGCGCTCCCCACCTTCTGCTCTGCGATGCGCAGGTCATAGATTGCCTGAAGGTTCAGCCAGAACTGCGGGCTGTTCCCGAAAAAGTGCCCCAGTCGCAGGGCCGTATCGCCAGTGACGGCCCGCTGGCCGTTCAGGATCGCCGTGACCCGGTTCGTAGGAACTCCCAGGCGCCGGCCAAGTTCGGCGGCACTCATTCCCAGTTCTTCGAGTTGCTCGGCAAGATGCTCGCCGGGGTGAATTGCACTACGTCCCATATCTCTCACCTCTCAATGGTAATCGACGATCTCGACGTCGGTCGGCCCCGCGGACTTGTCCGGCCACGTGAAGCAGATCCGCCACTGGTCGTTGATCCTGATGCTGTACTGCCCCTTGCGATCGCCCTTCAGGGCTTCGAGCCGGTTCCCGGGAAGCTTCAGGTCCGTGATCGCGGTCGCGGCATCCAACTGGTCGAGCTTCAGTTCGGCCTTGCGATGAATGCCTTCAAACGCCTTGACCCGTTTCCCTTCCGCGAAATCACGCGTCCTCTTGTCCCGGAAGCTGACGATCACGCGATGGTAGTCTCCCGCCGGGAATGCGTTACGTCAAGCGTAACGACCGGGGCACGGATTGGCGAGACCCGCGTCGGGAAGCGTGACGACCCCGAGGAGAAGGAACCTCCCAACAAAGATATTTGAGGACTGATCCGCGCCCGCGTGGGGCGCGAGCAGTGTCTTCCAGGCTGTTCGTTTCGGCCGGGCACCACGCGATTCCGGGGGCATTTCTGGGGGCATCAACGCGAGCGCCATAATCGAAAGACTCCGGATGACGGGAGCTTACGCCACCACGGTCGATGGACTTCTGCCTCCACCACCCTACCATCCAACGACAAACCGGCGCGACATTGGAGCCGTCCCAAGCGGATACAGTCGCATCGTCCGACCGCGGGAGGACGCGTTCAGACCCGGCGGCTCGGCGCCCTCACGCAGCGTGAATCTCCACAGTGTAGGCTAGTCCAGCCCGCCGCAGCGCGTCCTGCAGCGCGAGACGGACATACTGCTGCTCCGCGTAGCCGAGCACACGGGCGAACTTCGCGGCCTTCGCCGGACTTACCGTCTTGCGATTCTTCTCGAGGTCGCACAGATAGCTGCGCGTCACGCCAAGCTTGCGAGCGAAGCCGGTCTGCGACATCTCGGCGCCCTCCCGCGTGGCACGAATCGCCATCCCGAGTGTCAACGGGCCGCCAGCCAGCTTTTCGAGAACCCCGCGCACCGTCTTTTTCACCTTAGTAGCCATGCTTGCTGACCTCCTCGACGCGAGCGGCCCTGACAGCGTCCCACCCGACGACCGCGTAGACGGCTCGATATGAGCGGCTGAGTCGAATGGACCGCTGTCCTTCTCGCTCGCCCCTCAGCGGTTCATCGTGATAGCCCCGGATCTTTCGCGCTTCCTCGAGTCCTGCTTCCTCGACGATGTCGATCCATTCGAGCAGCTTCGCCGCGACGTGTTGAGGCACTTTGCGCAGTTGCTTCTCGGCTACGCGACTCAGCATGACCCGCCGGATCACGATCGCGGGCCTCTTGTACACTGAAAAAGTGTACATGTCATCTCGCCCGGGCAAACCCACGCTGTCCCTCGACGCATTCGTGAAACGTACGGCGCGCCCCGAGGAGGCGTCTACGACGCTCGTGTGATCTTGTTCGCGGCGCCCCGCGCGGGGCGCACAGACAGGGGAACGGATGTGGCGGAAGGATCGCTTCGGTCCCGCTCGCGCCCCGAGTGTCGCTCCCCCGTCCGGGCCGAGCCTCTAGGTTGCCGCAGCCGGTTGCCACCGCGCATCGCCCCCGCTACCCAATCCCCCGGAGGAACCCATGCCGCACGCCGCATCTCCCGCTCACACCGACCTCACGCTCGACACCATAGACATCATCAGCGACCAGACCTACGCCGACCACGGCTATCCCCATGATGCCTGGTCATTGCTGCGCCGCGAGGCGCCGATCTTCTGGTACGACAGGCCGGGGCTGATCCCGTTCTGGGCGGTCACCAGGTACGAAGACCTCGTACACATCGGCAAGACGCCCGAGATCTTCGAGAACGCGCCGCGCCTGGCGGTGTTCCCCGACTTCGAATCCGAGGGCGTGCGCCAACCGCCGGTGCGTCATCTCCTCAACATGGACCCGCCCGACCACGCCGCCTACCGGCGTCTGATCAGCAGCTACTTCACGCCTCGCTCGGTGCAGCGCCTGCGCGCCGGTGTGGAGCAGATCACCCGCGAACTGCTCGACGAGGTGATGGGCGATGGCGCGATGCGCGACGGCGACTTCGTGCAACTGGTGTCGGCCAGGCTTCCGCTGGCGGTGCTCGCCGACCTGCTCGGCATCCCGCGCCAGGATTGGGAACTCATGTTTCGGTGGACCAATGAAACCATCGGCGCCGCCGATCCCGAGTATCAGCTCGAAGGCGAGACCCCCGAGGAAACCGGCGAACGCGCACGCCTGGCGCTGTTCCAGTACTACGCCGACATGGTCGCCAAGCGCCGCCACGAACCGAAAGAAGACATCGTCAGCGTCCTCGCCAACGCCAAGCTCGACGGCCAGGACGTTCCGTGGATGGAACTGCTCTCCTATTTCTACGTACTGGTGGTGGCCGGCAACGAAACCACGCGCAACGCGACCACGGGGGGGCTGCTGGCGCTGCTGCAGCACCCGCAGGAGTTGCACAAGCTGCGCGAGAACCCGGATCTGATCGACAAGGCCGTCGAAGAGATCGTGCGCTGGACCTCGCCGGTCATCCAGTTCTGCCGCACGCCCAATCGCGACGTCGAACTGCGCGGCCAGCGCATCAAGGCCGGCCAGAACATGACGCTGTTCTACCCGTCGGCCAATCGCGACGAGGACATCTTCGACGAACCGTTCCGATTCAAGATCGACCGCGACCCGAATCCGCACGTCGCCTTCGGCATGGGCGAGCACCTGTGTCTGGGGTCGCACCTGGCGCGTCTGGAACTCAAAGCGGTGTTCAGCCAGTTGCTGCCGCGGCTCGAACACTGCGAACTGACCGGCGAGCCCGATCGCCTGCGCTCGAGCTTCGTCGGCGGGATCAAGCGACTGCCGATCCGCTACAAGCTGCGACCGGCGGCGTGAAGCGGCGGCGCGGCCGCTTCGGGCAGGCCGCGCGGTTTGTGCGGTGAGATCGGCGGGCGCTGCGGAGAATCC
>JACRCR010000189.1 GCA_016218925.1 Deltaproteobacteria bacterium
AGCCCGCGAAGCGCCATCGGTGCGTTACCCGCGATCTCCGCAGCCATCGAACCGACGACCGCTTCGAGCTCAGCACGCGGAACCAACCGATCGACCAGCCCCATCAACGCAACTTCGGCGCCGCGATACGTCCTCCCCGTCAGAAACACTTCCCTTGCACGCGACATCCCGAGCACCGACACGAACTGCGCGACGCCTTCGGCAGGATAAACCAGGCCGAGCTTCGCAGGCGGCATACCGACGGCGATATCATCAGCGCCCACGCGCAAGTCACAGCACATCGCCAGGTTCAGCGCGCCGCCGAAGCAGGCACCGTTCACCATCGCGATCACCGGATACGGAAAGGTCTTCACCGCGCGCAGGCCGAGTTCGAGCGGGTTGCTCTGGCGCATCAGCCTTTCCATCTCGGGAGTCGGGTTGGTCGGGATCGAGCGGATGTCGTAGCCCGCCGAGAACGCCTTGTCACCGGCGCCGCGGATCACCACCACGCGCACGTCGCCGCTGTCCGCCCACGCCGACAGGGTCTGGTGAATGTCGATCAGCATTTCGGGCGTCAGCGCGTTGCGCTGCGCGGGGCGGCACATCGTGATGGTGCCCACGCAATCACGCACTTCTGAGGTCAGGACCTTGGTCTCTTCCATTTCTCTCCTTCGTAACCGAACTGGCCGGCCGTTCCGGTCGATCGCGGCGGCACACCAGGTTTCGTCGTCCTCGCGTCGCGGGCGCGGCCGGCAGCGCAGCAGCGACGGCCCACACTCGCGCCGCGCGCCGCCTCTCGCCCCCGCTCAGAACCCCTGCTTCTCCGCCTGCCCGAACACACCGCGCAGCACGTCGCAGATCTCCTGCACGGTGGCCTCGGCCTTCACGCACTCGATCAGCACCGGCATCAGGTTCTCTCGTTCATCCTCGGCCTGGCGTCCGAGCACGGCCAACGTACGTGCCACCGCACCGGCGTCGCGAGTGCGCTTCAGGTCGGCCAGCTTGGCGAGCTGGCGCGCTTCGGCACTGGCCATCTGCGCCGGGTCGTAAAGTTTCTCGACTACGCGGCTCACCGGTACGTTGATCTCGTTCTCACCATTGAAGCAGTTGACGCCGACCACCAGGTCTTGCTGGTTTTCGATGCGCTGCTGGCGCTCGTAGGCACTCTGAGCGATCGCGCGCGGCATGTAGCCGTTGTCGATCGCGGCCACCGCGCCGCCCATCGCGTCGATCTTGTCGAGTTCCTCGCGCGCGCCGGCTTCGATGCGATCGGTCAGCGACTCCATGAAGTACGAGCCCGCCCATGGATCGCAGACGTCGGCGACGCCGGCTTCGAAAATCAGAATGCGCGTGGCGTCCATCTGGAGCTGGATGGCTTCGAGGCTGTGGCCCAGCCCGAGCGGCTCGTCGAAAGGCGGGTACGCCGCCGGCAGACCTCCGCACATCCCGCCGGCCATGCCTCCGACCACCGAGCGCACCAGGTTGTTGATCGGACGCTGCGCGGTGGTGGTGGTGCAGCCGATGTGCGCGGTGATGGGCTGGCGGATCATCATGCTGCGCGGATTCCTGGCGCCGAAGCGCTCGCGCAGCAGGTGCGCCCACATCCGGCGCGCGGCGCGCTGGAAGGCGATCTCTTCGTAGAACTCCATCGATCCGCCAAATGCGTTGAAGGTGAACATCGGTGCGAAGTCGTCGACGTCCAGGCCGGCATCGACGCCGGCCTGCAGGTAGGCCGCGCCGTTGGCGAGCGAGAAGGCCAGGTCCTGCACGCGCGTGGCCCCTGCCTCGCGGATGTGGTAGCCGCCGATGCTGTTGACGTTGAGCTTGGGAAGCTCGCGGCGGCAGAACACCAGCGTGTCGCGAAACAGCCGCATCGACGGCGCCGGCGGGAAGATGTAGGTGCCGCGCGCGATGAACTCCTTGAGGATGTCGTTCTGCGGAGTTCCGCGCAGCACCTCGCGCGCGATGCCGCGCTGATCGGCCAGCGCCACGTACATCGCCAGGATCACCGCGCACGGCGCGTTGATGGTGAAGTTCGACGCCACCTTGTCAATGTCGCGCGCGCCGGTAAAGGCTTCGTAGATCACCGCGAAGTCGCGCATCGAATCGATCGCCACGCCGGTGCGGCCGACTTCACCGCGGGCGAACGGACTGTCGGAGTCGTAGCCACACTGGGTGACCAGATCGAAGGCGACGTTGGGACCGCCGCTGGCGCCCAGGCTCTGCATGCGCAGATGATAGTCGCGATAGTCTTCGGCGGTCCCGTAGCCGCTGTATCGCCCTGCCCCTCCGCCGCCGCCGGGCTCGGGGCGCACGCCCATCTTGGCGCCCATCTCGGCGTAGGCGCGCCAGCGCTCGAACGGCGAGTTGCCGGCGGTGAACGGATACTGGCCGGGAAAGCCCACCTTCGCGAGGAAATCGAAATCGGGCTCCGCCGCCGGCGTGTAGAACTGCGTGGGGCTGTGCTCGAGGCCGAACTTGCGCACGCGCGGTTCGACGACCTTGCTGCGCCATTGCTGCTCGGCCTGGGAAATCCGCTCGAGGCTCTTGCCTGGGTCCTGGCTGTTTTCACTCATGACGAATTCCTCTCGGCGGTGTCTCCGTCCAACCTCTCAAACGACGAAACGGAAAGTGGCGCCGTCACGCACGATGCGACCGGCCGTCGGCGCGGCGAAGTGAGTACCGATCACCAGCACCGGCGCGTCACTGCAGCCTTCCAGGAATGCACGACGAGTGACTGTCGCGCGCGCGCGATCGTGGTCGAACGCCGGCGACCACTCGGGATGCGCGATCTGACACGGATGGTGCATCACGTCGCCGCTGATCACCGCCCGCTCACCGCGCGAGCGAATGCGAACGCTGACGTGGCCTGGCGTATGTCCGGGCGTCGATTCCAGCCAGACCTCGTCGGTGAGGCGGTGGTCGGTCTCGACCAGATCGACGAGACCGGCGTCCACGATCGGCCGCACCGAATCGGTAATCACCGGACCGAGATCCTCGGGTTGGTCCTTCCAATGTTCCCACTCGACGCGCCCGAACAGGTAGCGTGCGTTCGGAAACGTCGGCACCCACTTGCCTCCGAGCAGCATCGTATTCCAACCGACGTGATCGATGTGCAGGTGGGTGCACAACACCAGGTCGATCGATTCACGTTCGGCGCCGGCGCACGCGAGGTCCTGCAGGAACGGCCCGCTGCGATGGTTCCAATCCGGCATCGGCCGATCCTTGTCGTTGCCCACGCAGGTATCGACCACGATGCGCCGCCCGCACGATTCGACGACGAAGCATTGGAAACTCAGCAGCATCCTGCCGTCGGCATCGAGAAAGTGCGGGCGCAGCCACGAGATGGCCTCGCGCTCCTCGCGTGCTACCTCGGGAAACAGGATCTCGTCGAGTTCACAGCTGGTGGTCTCGACTACGCAGGTGATCGTCACGTCTCCGATCTTCCATCCGAGCATCGTTTCTCATCTCCTCAGGTAGCGCTGCCGCGGCATCAGGCCGCGCGCGCAAGCTCCAGCAGCGCTGCGATGTCTGCCAGCTCGTCGGCGCGCGCGACCATCTCGCACAGCGCCTGCGCACGATCCGCGCCGAGCGACGGCGCCGCCAACGTACGAAACTTCTCTGCCAGCCGAGCGCGCTGCGCCGCAAGGTCGGCTGCCGGAACGCCGGTATCGGCTGCGGCCTCGAAGCGACCGGCCGGTGTTTCAACGACGACGCGCGCCTGCGTCGGCGGCAACTCAGGATCAGCGATGACGCGAACACAGTCGCGCACCGCAACCAACCCTGGCTCGCGCATCTTGGCGTCGCTGTAGGTTGCCAGTGCGCTGGTGTCTTCGCCGAGCAGCGCCAGCGCGACGGCGGCGCGCAGACTGAACTTGCCCTCCAGCCCGGTGACCGGCTCGGGGATGTTGCAGACGCCTAGCGGAATCGGCGAAACGCGAACTTCCACCGCGCCGATCGCGGCGACGTCGAGTGATCGCGTACGGCGAAGCTCGGCCGCGGCTTCGATGGCGGCGTGGGTCAGGTAGCAGGCGGCGTGGTACTTGAAGAGCGTGTCGCGTACCAGGAAGCGACCCTCGAGCCCGTCCAGAACCTCGGTCGATACGTTCGGTGACGCGTGCGCCGCAGCGAAACCTTGCGCGATCTCGAGAATCGCATGCTGAGCGCTGAAGCCGCGACGCGCCAGCAATGCCGACTGCAGGCCAACCGCCGCGGCGCGACCGGCGTGCAGGGGCTTGGCCATCGTGCCGAAGCTCGCTTTGAGGCCGGCGGCCTGGGTCGCGGCCAGCCCGATCGCGTCGAGCCACTGGGCTTCATCCAGATCCAGCAGGCGCGCCGCGGCCGCGGCGGCGCCGATGGTGCCGAGCGTGCCCGTGGCGTGAAAGCCCGCCGCGTACTGGGCGCCTCCGAGCAGCGCGCCCAGGCGGCATTCCAGTTCGAAGCCGGCAACGAACGCCTCGATGACCTGCTTGCCACTGCAACGCTCGACCTCGGCCAGCGCGAGCACTGCCGGCAGCACCGGTACCGATGGGTGCCCGACCATCGTCGTGTGAGTGTCGTCGAAGTCGAGAGCGTGTGCGGCGCTGCCGTTGATCAGCGCAGCGGTGGTGCAGGTGCAGCGCTCGCTGCGGCCGATGAGCGAGGCTTCGCTGGCGCCTTCGCGCGCGGCGACTTCGGCGACCAGGATATCCACGAGAGGATCGTCGGCTCCGGCCAGCGCGCAGCCGAGAAAGTCGAGCAGGCACTGGCGCGCCGTCTCGAGCGCCGGCGCCGGGATGTCCTGGTAGCGCAGGCCGCGTAGGCCACGCACCAGACGCAGCGTGAGTCCGGGTTGTTGCTGCTCGCTCACGTGCCTGCCCTCGCCATGAGAATCTTCCCGCGCGCTGAACGGCTGTTAAGACATCCGGCGAAGCGATCGGATCGGAGAACTCTCGGCTGACAATCTCGACACGAGCGGTGTTCCCCCGTTGCAGCCTGGCCGGTAGGCGGGTACTCTCGGCGCCTCGCAGTGCCACGCGCACTGCGCAAAGCGTCCACACGACGCTTGGGGGTAGAAGAATGAAACGAATGAGTCTCCTGTCGATAACCTTCGCCGCGTTCGCGTTCTGCATGGCGAGCGCAACCATCGCCTCCGCGCAGACGGTCTACGACCACCTCGAGTGCCACAAAATGCACGACGCCAAGGGTTACGCGTTCCATGCGACCGTGAACCTCAATCCGCTGGCGCCGGGTTTCCCAGGCCTGCCGGCACAGAGCGGCTGCACGGTGAAGATCAAAGGCATCGAGCTTTGCGTCCCGGTGGCCAAGACCGTTACGCAGACCGACGACCCGAACGTGATCGCGGCGGTCGGACAGGATCTCGTCAACGGCTTCATCTGCTACAAGATGAAGTGCCCGGTGAAACCCGACGGCACGGCGGCCACTGCCGGCGATCAGTTCGGCGTGCGCGACGTGGCTCCAAGCACCGTAACGAAGATCTGCGCGCCGGCCGACTGGTAGTACGCCGGTAGTCTCCGCGGCGTGCTTGCCGGCGGAGACGGCGGGCAGAACCGCGGCCGGCACGAGTTGACGCACGCGGCGGTGCGGGCAGCGTGTGCCTGCTCGTCTCTGGCTCAAGCGCCGGTCCTCTGGGCGCGCGCTGTAGAGCTACCGCCGGCGGCCAGGTGTCTCGCCAGCGAATCGTGCAGGCTGGCGCGCACGGCGGCGAGATCGAAGCAGCCCGGTTCGGTCACCCACTGCATCGCCACGCCGCGCAGCATCCCGACGAACAGCGCCGACTCGACCACAGGGTCGAGATCGGCGCGAAGTTCGCCGTTCTTGATGCCCTCTTCGATCGATGCGCGGGCGCTGTCACGAAACGCGCTGTTGAGCTTGACGAACACGTCGCGGATCTCGGGCACCGGCCCGAGCGCCTCGCCCATCAGCACATAGATTGCACGCAGCCTCTCTTCGCGCACCACCAGTTCGTTGAGGTAGGTGTCGACCATCACCGACAGCGCTTCCAGCCCGGCGTGCCCTTTGATCGCGGGCAGCACCTGATCTTCAAAGAAACGCCCGGCGCTGCCTGCCACCAGCGCCTGCAGCAGGCCTTCCTTGGAACCGAAACGATGGCTGGCAAGGCCGCGGCTGTAGCCGGACGCTTCGCCGATCTGTGCCAGCGTGGTCTTGGTGTAGCCCTGCCTGGCGATCAGGCGGATCGCGGCGCGCAGCATGCGCGACTCGGAAAGCGCGCTGCGCTCGGCCTGGGTGCGACGGGTGGTCACAGGTTCTCCGTCACGATCTTCGCCAGCACCGGCAGCAGATACCGGCGGAAGAGCTCTGGGTTCTCGCTCATCGGGAAATGTCCGAGGCCGTCCATCTTGGTGAAACGCGCGCCCGCTATCTGTGCGGCGGTGGCCTGCGATAGTTCCGGCGTGGTGTTGGCGTCGTACTCGCCGGTCAGCATGTAGACCGCTACCTTCGACGTGTCGATGCGCCCGAGTTCTTCGCGCAGATCGTGATCGACTCCGTGGTAGTAGAGATCGCCTTTGAAGGTCGGCGGCGCGCCCTGGCTGTAGCCCCAGATCGTTTCGTGGCGGTAGGCCTTCGGACTGGTCGGCGACATCAGCCCGTACATCACGTTGGCCTTGAACGAGTTGCTGACGCGCGGGTGATTCCAGATGTCCAGGTAGCTGCCGGGCGTGTAGTCGGCGCCTTCCAGCGCGATCACCGCGCGGAAAGCTTCGGGATGATAGCGGGCCAGATCGAGCGCGAGGTGACCGCCGATCGAGCTGCCCATGAAGACCGGCCGCTCCAGTTCGAGCTCGCGCGCGAGAGTGAGCGGCACCTGCATCAGGAACTCGCGGGTGAGTTGATACTCGCTGGCCCACCACTCTTTACTCACCGGCGGCAGCGACTTGCCGTGATACGGAAGGTCGTAGGCGATCACCCGAAAGTCGCGCGTGATCGCTTCGTCTTCCAACAGGTGGCGCCATTGGCGTCCGTCGGCGCCGGCGGTGTGCTGGAGAAGCAGCGGCACGCCGGCGCCGCTCTCCTCGAAGTAGGTGCGGTATTCGACGCCGCCGATGGTGAGGTGGACGTAACGTCCAACGCTGCGATCCAGGCGCGCCATCAGCCTTGTCCTCTGGATTCGCGCAGCACTTCGAGCAGACGTCGCAGCGCCGGATAGTAGGCCGCGTAGTCGAGAAAGTCCGGGTTCATCATCAGGCCGTGGTGAAGCTGAGCCATGAAGAAGTCGTGGTAGAAGGGCCGCGGCGCTGTCCGAAGCATCTGGTCCCAGACCTCGGCCGGCGCCGAAACGAAGACATCACAGGCGAGACCCGGCGCGCACGGCTCGACGCCGACCACGCGCCCTTCCTGGAAACGGATCGCGTGACTGTCGGCGCCGACGTCCAGACGCAGCGTGGCGTTCCAGTGCCTGGCCGCCACCCGAAACTCCCCATCGGCGTCGAGCCTGCCTGCAAGCGTTGCCCAATCGACCATGTTCCCTCCGGTCCGGCGCCGCCGCGGCGCCTGGCTGGGTGCCTCGCCCGGCGGGTCACTTGGCCCGACGGGTTGCGTCGCCCGGCGCGGCACCGGGCCGCAAACCGCGCCGGCGCGAACGGCGGCCGGACAGTAGCAGTTCCTTGTTAGGCAGCCAACAAGCGGGCTGAGCTGCAACCGCGCAATGGAGGTACGACCACTTCTATGGAAGCGGAACGCCGGAGCGGAATGAAGCGGTCGACGCCGCGTTGATCGAGCGCGCAACGCAGGTGGCCCAGGCGGCCCATCTACGGGCGTATGACGCCGTGTACATCGCGCTGGCCCTGAACCAGAGAGCCGCGTTCCTCACGCTTGACCCGGATGTTCGTCGCAAGGTGACCGAGACCTACCCCGAGTTGAGTCTCGTGGCGCTTGGCGAGTAGTGGACCCACGCTGAGACCGAACCCCTAAACCGCCCGCGCTGCCGAGCCGTCACCCGCGCCGCGGCGCTGGCTCACCGTCGACCCACCACCGGATCCCGAGCTGCTCGCGCACCATGGGGAAGTAGTCCTTCTCCGCGACCTGTCCGCGCAGCGGAACGATCGACTTCGCCTGCTCTCCCACCGGAATCTGGAATCCGTCGCACTCGTAGACTGCCGCGCGGATTTCGCCGGCGATGTCGCGCGAGGCCGCTCCGCTATCCAGGCTCGTGGTCTGATCACGGTGCAGGAACTCGATCAGCTCGCGATACTCGGAATCGCGCGGAGACATCGCCGCGAGGTCGAACTTGCGATTGATGTCGGTCGCGGTGAAGCCGGGCTGCACGATGCACACGCGGATGCCCCAGCGTGCGACCTCGTACGACAGGACCTCCGCCGCCCCTTCCAAGGCGCGTTTGCTGGCTGCGTAGGCCGTCTCGCCGGGAGTCGGGATGACGGCGCCGAGCGAGGTCACCATCACGACCGTGCCCGAGCGCTGTGCGCGCATCGCCGGCAGGCACGCTCGCGTAACCCGCAGCGCCCCGTAGAAGTTGGTCTCCATCACCCGGCGAATCTCGTCTTCGTAGACGTTCTCGAAGGCACCGAACGCGTCGACCCCGGCGTTGTTCACCACTACGTCGATGCGACCGCTGCGCTTCAGGATCTCGGCTACGGCGGCGTTCACCGAGTCGCCATCGACGACATCCAGAGCGAGAACGCTCACGTTGGTAGTCCCGGCAAGGTCGCCGGCCTTGGCGACGTCGCGCATCGTCGCGTAGACGGCATCTCCGCGCTCCGCGAACACCCGGGCCGCTTCGCGACCGATTCCGCTGCTGCAACCTGTAATCAAGACGACGGACATAGTTACCTCCTCGATCAGCTCGCCAAGACGCTGTGATTGCATTAGCGGACGGCCTCGCTTCTCGTCCGCCGCTCGCGCAGCCAGTCTTCGGCTTCCAGGTACGCGAGCACCGCCTTGCTCAGCGCGAAGCACAGCGGTTCGGGCGGGTACGGGAGCACGCGCCGGTTGACGAACCACACGTCGGTCAGATCGGTCTTTCGCTCGCAGATCAGGTCGGCGAGCGTGCGCCCGTTCAGATGGGTGAGCGACACGCCGTGGCCCTGACAGCCCAGACTGTAGACGGCGCGCGCATCGCCGAGGCAGCCGATCGCAGGCGCCATCTGCGCCGCCACCGATACCGGTCCGCCCCAGCGGTGCGTGAACCGCACTCCGGCCAGGCCGGGGAACAAGCGAACCACGTCGCGTTCGAGATCGGCGAAGAAGCGCGGGCTCAGGTCGCAGTCCATCTTGCGCCCGTAGGCGAGCGTGATGCCGCTGCCTCCCATCGCAAGACGGTTGTCGGCGGTCAGGCGGAAGTAGTGGACCAGGTTGCGCGCGTCCTCGACGCCTTGGCGGTTCTTCCAGCCGATCGACGCCAACTGAGCCGGCGTGAGCGGCTCGGTGACGACCATGTGCGTGAACACCGGGTGCTGCTTGGCGCGCAGCTCCGGAATCAGGTGCGAATACGCGTTGGTTGCCAGGACGATCTTGTCCGCCGTCACCGTGCCGCCAGGGGTCTTCAGCGTGAAGCGCGCGCCGCGGGTGATTTGCGTGACCGGTGTGCGCTCGTAGACCGTGACTCCGAACTGCTGCGCGAGTCGCTCGAGTTCGCGCACGTGCCGGGCCGGATTGAGCAAGCCGCAGCGCGGCTCCCACCACGCTCCGAGAAACGCCTGCGAATCGACCTCCCCACGCAGGCGCTCGGCGTCGATCCACTCGATGCCGCCGATTCCCATGCTGGTGAGCAGTTCCAGGTCGTGCTGAATGCGCCGCGCGTACGCGGGTGTGGTGGCGACGCGCAGGAAGCCCGGGAACCAGTACTCCGACTGCAGATCGTGCTCGCGCACGAGCGCGTCAACATAGTCGACCGCACGTTCCATGTAGCGATGCGCTTCGATCATGCGCTGCTGCCCGAACAGCGCCTTGGTGACCGCCGGTTCCATCCCGAACAGCGTCATCGAGAAGCCGCCGTTGCGGCCGCTTGCGCCGTAGCCGATCACCTCGCTTTCGAGCACGGCCACGGTCATTGCCGGATTGTCGCAGCGCAGGTTGTAGGCGGTCGACAATCCGGTGAATCCGCCACCGATGATTGCGACGTCCACCTTCACGTCTCCCGCCAGCGGCGGGTTGGGAGTGTAAGGCCCGTAGGTCGCGAGCCAGAACGACTTGTCCGAGTGATCGGCGCGCAAAATCATGATCTCCTCCTGCCGCGCGCCGCGCCTTGCGTGCGTGACGCCGCGTCGAGCTCTGTGGGAAGCGGCGCGCTCATCGCAGCATGCTCTGCGCGAGCAGTGTGACCTCGCGAGCCAGGCCGGCGCGTTTGCTCGCGCGGTCGCTGCCGCGCAGTAGCGAGAGTCCTTCGAGGGTCGCCACCAGTATCATCGCGCGCTGGTCGGCTCGGCTCTTGTCGAGCTTCGGGCTCAGTTGCAGCAAGATGGCGCGAACCTGAGCCCGGTACTGAAGATAGAAGCGGTGTACGGCTTCCTTGACGCCCGGGTCGTGGGTCGCAAGCGCCCATATTTCGCGGAACATCGCGCAGTCCTCGGCGGATTCCTGATCGACGAGAACGGTCTCGATGGCGCTCTGCAGCGCTCCCTCCGATCCTTCCAGACCGGCGGCCATGCGCTCGCGGATCCGTTCCGTCGAGCGCTGCAGGTAGCGCTCGAGGATACCGTGGACGATGTCGAGCTTGGCGGGAAAGTAGTACTGCACGTGGCCGAGACGCATGCCGGCGGCCTGCGCGATCTTTCGCAGCGACAGCGACGCGTAGCCATCCTGCGCGAGCAGGTGCGCCGCGGCGTTGAGCACCGCGTCGGCGCTGAGGCGGCCTTTCTCGCCGACCGCGGTTCCCTTTCGATGGCGCGGAGCTGCCGAGATGCTCGCCTTGCTCACCGCGCGCACCTCACTGCCGAACCGCACGTGGACTCGGCATCTCGGCGCTCAACCGCTTCGATGACTACCTCGCCGCCGTGCTGGCGCAGTGTGGTCAGCGCGGTCTGCGGACGCGGATGCTGCTCGGGGAACGTCACGCCCTCCGGGGCAGCGGCAAGTCCGTCCAGGCCCAGCGCTCGCTCTGCCGCGATCACGGCACCGAGCGCGGTCAGGTGTGACTGGCCCTCGCGGTCGACGATCGATGCACGAACTACCGCACCTTCTCCGCGAACGGTTGCCAGCACGATGGTTGGCGTGCCCTGAGTGGAGGTGTTCTGCGGGAAGAGCAGCTTGCGGCGAAGCCGCGTGAACCTCTCCGCGCTGAGCAGGCGGATCACGCCCAGGCGCTTGAAGGCAACGAGTGTCGCCGTGGCCGCGCGCGAATCGAACACGATGCGGGTGGCGACAGTCGACGCGCCCGTCACGATCGGCAGCGTGGCCTGCTCGGGAGTGTCGAGGCGATAGGTCCGACGGCGGCCTGCTTCCGGAAACGTCACCACGCGACCATCGGTAAACGGCTTCACCAGGCGCTCGCGTCCTGCGTCGATGACCTCGAACGGAACGTCGAGGCGATCCACGTAGTCGACCGAGTCCGGTCCCGCAAGGTCGGCGGCGCCGTACAAGATGTCGATCTCGATTGAGGTCGGCGGCCAGACCTGACGCGCCGCCGCCATCGCGAGCAGCGGAGCGACGCCTCCCATCCAGCCTGACGCCAGCACCACCGGCGCCGACAGCGATTCGGTCGACAGCCGCAGCAGCGCGGCGTGAAGGCGCGCCGTCCAGCGTGCTATGTCGACGAGGGCGATGCCGCGCGTGACCGCGGCGAGCAGCAGCGCGTCGTGCGGATCGTTGACCGCCGAGATCACCAGGCTCGGGCGCTCGTCGAGCAACGCGAGCGGGTCAGCTTCGGAAGTGTCGATGCGTACCGGCTTCGCGCCGAGCTGGCGCACCAGCTCGGCGCCCTTGTCAGGACTTCGCCCACCGATCAGTAACGCCGCGTCGGGGTGACGCTCGCGCAGCAGGCGACAGATCCGCGAGCCGACCACGCCGTAGCCGCCGGCGACGAGGATCGCGCCGCGAGATGCCGCGGCGCTCATCGCATCCATCCGCGCGCACTCGATCGCTCGAGAGCGCGTGAGGTGCGAAGGTCAGAGTTCGGCGCGCAAAGAAACAGCATCCATCGCGATCGCATGGGAAACCTCCGAGAAAGGGTCCGTTCGAACTTGCTGCGCGAGGCCCGCTGCCGGAGCGCCTCGCGGCCTTGACTAAATAGGTCGGTCGACCTATTTAGTCAAGGGGCGATCGCAAACGCGCGAGAGAAACTTTCCAGAGCGCTTCATGCCTCCCCGGCGTGAACCTGACGCTGGACTCGCAGCACGGGAGAACAGACATGATCAAGAACGACGCATTGAGAGACATGGCCACGCAGTTGTTCGGCATGACGGAAGCCGAAATGAACAAGGTGACTCCCGAAATGGAGGAGGAGTTGCTCAACACGGCCGAGGTGGTCGGCAACTACCGCCTCGTTGCCGAGGTGGTAAGCGCCAGGTGCTGCTTCGCGGGCTGCCAACCGGGCCAGAAGATCGTCGTCGACAATTTGGTCCAGGTAAACGCGCGCGAGAGCACCGCGCCGCTGTGCCTGGGCGTGCTCGGTCCGCTGATGGACAAGTCGCATGTGCTCGCCGACCGCATGAACCACAAGGGATCTCTCACCGCGCACATGAGTGGATTGCGCTGCGTCGATCCCGGCCTGGATCTCGGTGGGCTAGGCACCGTGGAGTTCACGGTACGGGTGGAGAAGAGATAGCGGGCGCGCAGGCCACGGCTCGCACATGGCCGC
>JACRCR010000192.1 GCA_016218925.1 Deltaproteobacteria bacterium
GTCAGGCACAGCGGCGGCGGTGCGGCGTCCTGCGTGACCGGAAAGCTTTGTCCGGCTACGCTGATTGAACCGCTGCGCGCCCCGCCTCCGTTGGCTCCCACCGTGTAAGAAACGCTCCCGCTGCCGTTGCCGCCGGACTCGGACTCGATCGTGATCCAGTCGTCGTTGCTGGTGGCCGGCCAGTGGCATCCGTTCGCCGTGGTGACGTCCACCGAGCGGGTGCCGCCGCTGGCCGGGAACGAGTCGCTGGTCGGCGAAAGCGAGTATTCGCAGGCCGTCACCGACCTGCACGCGGAGAATTCCGACGTCTCGACTGGAACTCCTGCGCTGAGTCTGGTGGCAGTGGCGGTGACCACCGTGCCGGCGGCGACCACCACCGGTAGGTCGACGCTGATCGTCGCGTTACAGGAACCGTCGGTCGTCACCGTCGCCGAGCCGAGATAGGTCTTGCCTTCGCCGTTGCCGAACGAATCGCACGCGGCGTTACCGAAGAATTCGAGGCGGAAGTCGGTGCTGGCGAGGCTGTTCAGACTGCCGTCGACATGCACCTGCCCCCCGCCGCTCAGCGAGGCGGTCAGCACCGGGAAATTCTGCAAGCCGTTGCCACCGGCGTCGGGGTCGCAGCTATCGTCGGCGTTCACCTGGTACGCGACCGGGACCAGGTCGATGCCCAGATACCCGCTGCTGTGAATGGAATTGCCCAGGATCGTGTCGGAGACGACGTTGTCGACGTACACGCCGTCCCAGCCGTTGAACGCGATGGTGTTGGCCGCTCCGTCGGTGGTCCCGCCGACCGTGGTGTTCGGCGCACCGACCAGCACGCCGTGACTCGAATTGCCGAGCGCCGAGGTCCCGTCCGCCTTGGTGCCGATCAGATTGCCCTGCACGATGGTGCCGGTGGAAACCGGGGCGAACGACGAGTAGACGCGAATGCCACTCTCGTTGTTGCCCGAGATCAGGTTGCCGGCTCCCGGCTCGGTTCCGCCTATCGTGTTGTTGGGAGAGCTGGTGATCGACACTCCGTCGCTGGCGTTACCGAGGTCGACAGCGCCGGTCGCGTCGGTGCCGATGTAGTTGCCGACCACCTGATTACCGGAGCCGATGACGATCTGGATGCCGATGTTGTTGCCCGAGATGACGTTGCTTGGCGCGGCGCCGATGGCGCCGATGAGATTGCCGGAGGAGTCCTCGACTCTGAGTCCGGCGGCGCCGTTGCCGATCGCGACGGTACCGGCGGCGTTGGTGCCGATATGGTTTCCCTGGATGGTGTTGTTCGAGGGGGATCCGGAATTGGGCGCGAGCCAGATTCCATAGCGGTTGTTGCCGGAGATGACGTTACGCGCTTCGGCGGTAGTGCCGCCGATCGTGATGTTGTTGGCTCCGCCAGCAATGTTGATGCCGTCGTTGGAATTGCCGAGGTCCGACTGGCCGGTCGCGTCGGTTCCGATGTAGTTGCCCTGGATCACGATGCCCGACACGGTGGGATTGGACACGCCAGAACCCGACGCGATCGAGATCCCGTAAGACGAGTTCCCGGAAATCACGTTGCCCGCTCCGGCGATCGCGCCGCCGATCGTGTTGTCGTTCGCGCCGTAGGTGACGCTTACTCCGATAGTGTTCGATACCGCCGCGTCGCCGGTCGCGTTTGCGCCGACGTAGTTTCCTTCGATGCGGTTGCCGGTAGCAGGGCCGCTGCCGTTGATGTCGACGAGAATTCCCGTCGCGTTGCCGGAAATGACGTTGCGACCCGCGGGACCCGTGCCACCGACGAGGTTGTTCGACGAACTACGGATCCGTACGCCGAGGTTGTTGAGGACCGCCGTCGTACCGGTGGCGTCGGTGCCGAGGTAGCAGCCGGTGATGACGCTGCCGCCGCTGCCGTTCAGTTCGATCGCCGGCCCGCTGCGGAAATTGTTCATGACCAGGTTCTTCACCGTGCTGCTGCCGGCTGTGATCTTGAGCCCCCACGCCAGGTCGATGAAGCCCGTGACGATGACACGCGAAGAGGACAGATCGCCGGTTGCGCCGTCTAGCACGACCGGATCGGTGATGGTCGGCAACAATGAAAGCGGCAGGATCGTGTAGGGTCCGGCACCCAGACTGAAGTCGATCGTGTCGGCGCCACCGGCGGAATTGGCCGCGCTGATCGCCTCACGCAGCGTGCAACTGGCGACGTCGCATGTGCCGTCATTGGTGTCCGCCGTCGAGTTGACGGTGAAGGTCGCAGCTCCCGCCGCGGTTGCCAACGCCGAGCAGAGCAGGATCCCGATGATGGCGGAACTCGCAAGAGATCTCATCATGTTGCTACTCCTGGTCGCAGTGCCGAGGAAAACCGGACTGGCTGCGGCGGGATCGATCTCGAGGAAAGATCCGCGTCACTCTCATCCGAAAGGCCGCGGACTCTGGTTCCGATCCCGGAGGTGACACAAGCGAACCGAGTCCTCGGCATCGGATTCAGCCCGGCCGGATCTGGGGCATTTGAATCAGCCCCTGATTGCGCCCCGCCGGCTGCCTCGGCGGCGGCCCCGTTTCGATCACGGCAGCCGCGGTGGCCTCGATCGCGAGTCGGACCGGTCGAGGAGCCAAATCGAAAGCCGCGACTTGACCCCCTCGCGGGTCTCTCGCGGGTCCGGGCCGGGGACCGCATGGTAACGGCGGCAACTGCCGGATACAGAGCGAGAAAGGGTGCCGGACACGATGGCCGACGTTTGGAATCAGCAGGCTGCGCAGTGGGAGAGGGTTGGTCCGCCGCTGCGGCCGAGTCCGGAGGACCTGAGGCACCAGCAACGGGTTGCTCGAGGCTGGGCCGCGTGTGGCAGGGCACCGAGGATACTGCTGCTCGGAGTCACGCCTGAGCTTGCCCTGCTGCAATGGCCGCAGCCTCGGTCGTTGCTCGCGGTCGACCTCTGCGCCGACATGATCGCACGCGTCTGGCCGCGGCGGCCGGATTGCGCGGACGCCGTGGTTCGAGCCGACTGGCTCGAGCTTCCGCTCGCCGACCAGTCCCGCGATCTGGTGGTCAGCGACGGGTGCTTCGGTGTGCTCGGCTATCCGGTTCAGCATCGCGCGCTGCTACGCTCGATACGGCGGGTCCTGACGAGCGATGGACGCTTGGTGTTTCGCGTCTTCGTTCGGCCGCAGCGTGGCGAGCTGGCGACCGACGTGTACGACCAGGCGATGGCCGGCCGCATCGGGAGCTTTCACTCCTTCAAGCTGCGTCTGCTGATGGCCTTGCAGGCCGACATCACCTCCGGGGTGAGGACCGGCGAGGTCTGGGAGAACTGGATGACCCACGGCCCCCGCCCTCGCGATCTGGTCGCTGCTTGCGGCTGGAAGGCCGAGCAGATCGAGACCATCGACGCGTATCGCGGGCAGACGACGACCTATTCGTTCCCGACGCTCGGCGAGCTGCGCGAGTTGGCCTCGCAGGAGGGCTTCGAGGAACTCGAGTGCGCCTGGCCCGGCTACGAGTCCGGCGATCGTTGTCCGACGCTGGTGTTGTCGAGGCGCTGATTGGCGTGCGGCGGCACCGGCGAACTCCCGCTCAGCGCGGATCCTTCGATACGGTAGAGACGCAGCGTGGGGTTGTGGAACATGTAGCGCCCCACGCCGGCGTCTTCTTCGTGCACGATTTCGCCCTCGGCGAACAGGCGTTCATAGAATGCAGTCCACTCGGGCGACTGCTGCGGGAACTCCAGGTAGCGCTCGTAAAAAAGACTGGACGCGAGCACGTAAGTGGTCTTCTCGAGCGGGTGGCCGCGCGGCGGAATCGCCTTGAACCACCCGGCTTCACGTAGGTGCGGGTAGTACGAACGCAATCCCGGCCATTGGACGAAAAGATTGTCGCGCAGGTCGCGATCATCGCGATGTTGCTGCATCCACCGGCCCATCCTGGCGCGCGTGTCGTCGTTGATGGGGGCAAGGAACGCAGCGCTTCGCCATAGCGGAAAACAGGCGGCCGCCAGCAGCAGCGCCGCAGGCGCGATCCGGCGTGCGGTGGTGAATTCGGCGTTGTTCGTGTCGCTCCTGGCGACGAGGCGATCGAGCACGAACGCGGCGGCGATCATGTACACGCCGGCAAGCGGGAGCGCGTAGCGCTCATAGCTCGGCGGGACCTTGTTGATCCATTCGATGGTCGCGTAGTAGGGCACCACGAAGGCGAGCAGAACGCCGGCTGCCGTGCTGCGTGACAACGCCATCGCGATCAGACCCGCGACCGTGATCGCGAGCAGCAGTGGACCGGTCGCCGGCAGGATCGAGTGCTGAAAGTGGAAAACGAAGCGACCCTCGGAGGGTCCCAGCGAGAAGCTGTAGTGTCCGCCGCCCAACAGGTGCTTCTGCTCGCCCGCAATGCCGCTGGCGAGCGTGAGGGCCTCGCCGCCGAACAGAACCGAGGGGAAGCCTATCAGGAGGCCGAGCGCAATTGCGGCGGCGCTTGCTTGGAAGGGTCCTCGCTCCAGCAGCGGACGGCCGTGCAGCCGCGCCGCCCATACGTGGGCCGCGACGAAGGAGAACGCGAGGAACGCGCCGTTGTACTTGGTGGCCACCGCCAACGTGGTCGCCAGCGCGGCCTGGAAGTACGCCGAGCCGCCGCCGTGCTCGGCCATCCGCACTTGCAGCCATAGTGCGAGAACGACGAACATCGTCAGCAACGAATCCGGCGTTCCATACTTGGACGTCGCTATCGCGGCCGGAAAGCACGCGAACAAGAGAGCCGCGCCGAGTGCGCCGGCGGGGGTCATCAGGCGAAGCGCCAGCAGGTAGACGAAGACGATGGTCGCGGTGCCGGCGGTGGCGCTGACGAAGCGAAGCGAGAACACGTCGTGCGGGTGCCAGCGATTGTCCTTGGCCGTCAGTGGCGCGAGCACTCGATCGGCGGCACAGGCGACGTTGACCATCAGAGGCGGGTAGTGGTAGCGGCGCTCCACGCGCCGGCCCTGAGCGCAGGCCGACACCGCTGCGGCAGCCCCATTCTCGTCGGGGTGGTACGCGCCGGGAAGGCCGAACGAGATACCCTGGAAGCGCGCCAACGCTCCGGCCAGTACGATCGCGGCCAGCGTCGCGGCTCTGTAATTCAGACGCATCGGAAGACCGCCGGGCGGGAGCGCCGGTGCCGAGAAGACCAGACCGGCGCGCTCGCTGTCAGACCCCTTTCCACGTTGACCGGTCCCGAACCAAACACGGCCGAGGCGTTGGAGCAACGCCGCAAGGCGGCCGCGTTTTTCGCAGCCGGCGGTTTGGGCAAAGAAGCGCCATGGGATCTTCCGACCTGCCAGCGCGAACGTGCCTGCTTTCGGTCGTGCTGCCGGTGCTCGATGGAGCCGCGACTCTGCCTTGCTGTCTGGCGGCGCTGCGAGCCTCGTCGCTACGGGATTTCGAGATCGTCGCGGTCGACGACGGCTCTACCGATGCCAGTGCGCGCATCCTGGAAGAGAGTGGCGTCGACGTGCTGCTGCGCAACCCCGTACCTGCCGGATGCTTCGCGGCAAGGAATCAGGGCGCACGGGCCGCGAGCGGCCAGGTGCTGCTCTTCGTCGATGCCGACGTCGAGGTGGCGCCGGACACTCTGGCAAAGGTGTGGAACTACTGCGGCCAAAAATCAGGAGACGCGATCATCGGTCTCTACGCGCTCGAGCACCCTCATGCGAACATTGCCTCGCGTTACAAGAACGCGTGGATCCGCTGGTCGTATCTTCGACACGGCGACGAGGTCGACTGGTTCTTCACGGCGGTCGGAGCGGTACGCCGCCAGGTCTGGGAGCGCACGGGCGGTTTTGCGGAGACTTTCGATCGGACCACCGGAGGGGGAGATCTCGATTTCGGACGGCGGCTGCGCCAGGCGGGCGTCGTCGTTCGTCTGGACAAGACGCTTGCCGTCGTTCACCGGCGCCGCTTCAGCGTAGGGTCGCTTCTGGCCAACGATTTCCAGCGTGCGCGGGGCTGGGCCGCGCTCGGACTCTCACGCCTCGGCATGACGGCGTCAGCGCGATCCGGGCTCGCCAACGTGTCGCCCGGTTTCGTGGCCTCGGTCGCGCTGGCCGGCGTCGTCGCCGCACTCGGCGCGCTCTGCTTGTTCTGGAGCGAGGCGACGCCGGCGGCGCTCGTCGCAGCGGCTGTCTACCTCTTCGTCAGCCGTGACTTTCCGATGTGGGCGGCGTCCACGGTGTCGCCCGGGTTCGCAGTGCGGTGCGCCGCCTTGCAGTTTCTCGATCACCTTGCCTGCGGTTTCGGCGTACTCGCTGCAATGGCTGAGTCGATGGTTTCGTTGACTTGACCAGGGACGGCAAGTAGCTGTCGGCGAAACGCCGCCGATGCGCGTCTTGCGGGCGCTGCGCTCGAGGAGCTGCCATGGAATATCCAGATCTCGACATCAGTGACGACCAGCGCGACCTTCGCGCGGCGGCGAGACGTTTTGCCGCGCAGGTGCTGCGGCCGGCCGGCATCGAAATCGACCGCCTGAGCGCGGCGGCGGTGGTGGCGCCGGGCTCGCCGCTGTTTCGCGTCACGCGCGAGGCTGCCGCACTCGGCTACAACAGATTGGGCGGAGTAGCCGAAATCGGCGGGCTGGGTCTGCCGCCGCTGACTCGCTACCTGGTGCTCGAAGAGCTGGGGTGGGGAAGTGTCGGGATCACCGGCTCACTGTTTCTCGCCTCCACGCACGCCGAAGTCGCGCTGCTCAGCGGCAACCCGACGGTTATCGAGGAGTTCGCGCTGCCGTACTACGCCTGCGAGGACGGATCGATAGTCGGATGCTGGGCCATCACCGAGCCCGATCACGGGTCTGATACGCTCGGAGCGATGCGACCCGAACTCAACGTCGAGGCTACAGGGCAGGTGGTTGCGCGTCGTGACGGCGACTACTGGGTGATCTCCGGCCAGAAATCCGCGTGGGTCTCCAACGGACCGATCGCCACCCACGCGATGCTCAACGTCCAGCTCGATCCCAAGGGTACGATGCGCGACAGCGGTGTGTGCCTGCTGAGGCTCGATCTTCCGGGCGTCACCCACGGTCCGGCGCTCGAGAAGCACGGCCTGCGCTCGCTGCCGCAAGGCGAACTGTTTTTCGAGGACGTACGGATCCCGGCTCACGACATGGTGCTGCGCGCCGATGGATACGCGGCTTACATGCACAACCACCTGTCCGCGTTCAACGCCGGCGTCGGTTGCATCGCGACCGGGCTGGCCCGCGCCGCCTACGAGTGCGCGCTGGATTACTGCAAGGAACGCGTACAGGGAGGCCGTCCCATCTTCGAGCACCAGTCGGTGCGGGCCAGACTGTTTCGAATGTTCTCGCTGGTGCAGTCGTGCTTCGCGCTGTCGCGCGACGCGTGGGTGTACAACCTCACCCAGATCGAGCAGGGCCGGCAGGCGCGTCTCGAATTGTCGATCGGTTCCAAGGTCTACTGCACGCAGGCTGCACTGGAAGTGGCGACGCTGGCGGTACAGCTTCACGGCGGCAACGGCATGACCAAGGAGTACCCTGCGGAGATGTTCCTGCGAGACGCGACCGCGCTGACGATCGCCGATGGCGAGAACGCCTTCCTGACCCAGGTGGCGGCTTCGTTGCTCTGACCTGCCGGAGGATTTCAGATGGACCAACCCATCGCCGAGCGACTGCAACGACTCGAGGATCGCGAAGCGATTCGCGAACTGCAGGCGACGTATTGCTTCCTGGTCGACGACGGACGCTACGAGGAACTGGTGGAGCGTTGGTTCACCGAGGATGCGCGCTGTGACTTCCGGGACGCGGCGGGCACCATGTCCCCGTTGGTATCGAGCGGCCGCGCCGAGATCCTCACGTTCTTCACCGGGGTCGTGGCCGTGCTGCTGGCGGACATGTGCCACACCGTGCACAACCAGCGAATCGTGATCGATGGGGACCGAGCCCACGGCGAGTGTTACTTCGAACTGACGGCGAGCCACCCGGCCACGGGCGACGCGGTCGTGGGTGGCGGGCGCTACGTCGATCACTACCGGCGCGTGGACGGTCGCTGGTGTTTTTGCGAGCGCGCCGCCCAGATCTTCCATATGGCGCCGCTGGCCGAGGGATGGGTGAAGCGGCCGCTGCTCCGTGCGCTCACTGGCGACTGAGCGGTCGCTACGCCCGGACGCCCCTCCGTTGTGCCCTTGATGCAATCTCCGTTCGGACGAGGAGACATGTCGCAAGCCGCGACTTGACCCCTCCCGTATGGGGGGTGGCGAGGGGGTCTTTCCTCGGGCGGACTCCCGGTGACGAAAATCAAGACGGCGACTGACATTCGTCATACGAACCGTCCGACCGTTCGGTAGACTGCGCGGCCAGATGGAAGACGTGTCGTTAGGGGGTACTCGCGAGCGGATTCTGAAAGCCGCTGAGGTGCTGTTTGCCGACCGCGGTTATGCCGGCACGCGCCTGCATGAGATCGCCCACAGCGTCGGCGTGCAGAAAGCGTCGCTGTTTCACCACTTCGCCAGCAAAGACGACCTCTACCGGGCCGTTCTTGCGTACGGCTACTACGAAACGCAGTTGACCATCCAGAAGGCACTCGAGGGCGCCGCCTCGCCTCTCGAGAAGATCCGCGGGCTCACCGAAGCCTACGTCGACATGGTCGTCGCGCATCCGGAGCGCACCAAGATCCTGCTGCGCCAATCGCTAGGCGACGCGCCTCCCGGTTCGTGGACCGAGGAGGCACAGCGGATCTTCGGGATCGTCGTCGACTTCGTCGAGAACTGGCAGCGAGAGGTCGGCGGCCCCCCAGTTGATGCGCACGCGGTGCTGGTGGGCGTGGTCGGAATGGTCGCGTTCTTCTTCACGTCGGCACCGGTGCTTGCGCCGGACTGGTTCCCGCACCCGCTTCAGGCCGACAACGTCGCCCGCGTAAAGCGACACGTAACCAGCGTCGTCGAAAGCTGCCTCGCGGCCAGTCTGACCATGCACGCGTCAGCGCCGACCAAGGCGGTCGCGACGTAGTGCGTGCGAAAGTGAAATCGCTCCAGGGCAGGGCCCGGGAGCAGATCGATGGCGAAGTGCCCGCGTTTGCGTACGGGCGAGGAGGGTCATCATGCAGTGTACGAAAGTGAGCGGCTCGGCTGAACAGCTCTTGGACCCGGCGGCTGCGGCGTGGGCCGGCGTGCCGGCCGAGGCCCTGACGATGGCCGCGACTCCGCTGGCGAACCAGCCATCGGAGTACATCAAGGCCAGCCGTGACGAGAAGCAGATCGGCAAGTGCCGCACCTTGAACGTGCAGTCCGCGCACAACGGCACTGAAGTCTTCTTCAGACTCTCGTGGGGCGACGAGAGCGAGAACGACAAGGAAGTGACCGACACGAATATGTTCCCCGACGGATGCGGGGTTCTGCTTCCGATCGGCGGCGGCGACGCCCCGATCGAAGAGATGGGGAGCAAAGACGTGGGCGTGAACGCGTGGTTCTGGCGCGCGAACTACAAACCCGACGAAGCCCGCAACACGTTCGCACACGGCCTGGGATCGACCGAGTTCTCGAAGACGTCGTCGATTCGCGCGCGTGGTGCATGGCAACAGGGAGTATGGACGGTGGTTTTCACGCGCCCGCTATCGGTCCCGGAACTGGAGAAGGAAGCGGTGCAACTGGCGGCCGGCAAGTCGGTCAAGGTCGGCTTCGCGGTGTGGGAGGGGGGCAGCGGCGAGCGCGCCGGCGTGAAGTCCTTTTCTAAGGAGTGGCGGGATCTGGTGCTGGACGCCTGAAGGTTTCCGCGCGACTCCGGAATCTATCGGCAGGGAGAACACTCATGGCAGAGATGACCGACGAAGAGAAAAAGGCACAACGCGCCAAAGATCTGGCGAACGAGTCGAAGAGCGCAAAGGCCCAGCTCAAGCAATGCGACCGTCAGCTGGCGATGGTGTTCGACCTGAACAAGTGCCTGGGATGCCAGACCTGCACGATCGCGTGCAAGACCCTGTGGACCCGCGACGAGGGCATGGAATACCAATGGTGGGCAACGGTGAATACGCAGCCTGGCAAAGGTACACCGCGCGATTGGCAGCAGATGGGCGGAGGCTTCCGAGGCGAGGAACCGCGTGCCGGACAGCTTCCGTCCAAGCGCGATTTCGGCGAGGCGTGGGATTTCAACTACGAAGAGGTCTTCTACGGCGGCAAGGGCAACGCAGCGCACCTGAAGCCCAGCGGTGAGCCCGATTGGGGGCCCAACTGGGACGAGGATCAGGGCGGCGGAAAGTACCCGAACAGCTTCTACTTCTATCTTCCCCGCATCTGTAACCACTGCACCAATCCGGCGTGCCTGGAGGCCTGCCCGCGCAACGCCATCTACAAGCGCAAGGAAGACGGCATCGTCCTCATCAGCCAGGACAAGTGCAAAGGGTATCGCTTCTGCATGGAGGCGTGCCCGTACAAGAAGATCTACTTCAACCACGTCACTCAGACGTCGCAGAAATGCATTTTCTGTTACCCCCGCATCGAGAAGGGCGTCGCCAACGCTTGCGCGCGCCAGTGTCCGGGACGGCTGCGGTTCGTCGGCTACCTGGACGACGAGAGCGGGCCGATCTTCAAGCTCGTGAAGAAGTGGAAGGTGGCCCTTCCGCTGCACCCCGATCGCGGGACGCAGCCGAACATCTACTACGTTCCGCCGATCTCGCCTCCGCGCATCGACGAACAGGGAAACCTCGACCTGGCCAAACCGCGAATTCCCACCGACTACCTGAAGTTCCTGTTCGGTGATGAAGTGGAGCCGGCGCTGGAGATCCTCAACGCCGAAATGGCCAAGACCAAGGCGGGCGGCAAGTCGGAGATCCTCGATACGCTCATCGTCTACGAGTGGAAGAGTCTTTTCGGTCCGTTCACGACCGACCCGTCGACGATCGCGCCGCGGAGCGCGTGACGATGGAACTGAGCGGCCTCGAAAGCGAGTTGGACCGTACCACCGCCAGCCGTTCGCAGTTGTACGCGCTGCTGGCGCTCGCGTTCGGATTCCCCGACCAGGAACTCCACGGCGCGATCCGTGAAGGCTTGATCGCGCGGTCGATCGCCGAGCTGTGTGCGGCGCTGCCGCACCAGTTGTCGGCGGTGGTGACGGCCGATCTGGCGGCGGCGGCGGACGCCTATGTCGACTTCGAGTCCGAGTACATCAGGCTCTTCGACGTCGGCGCGGCCGGGCCGCCGTGTCCTCTGTACGGCGGCGTGTACATCGGCGATCGCATGAAGAACATGGAAGAAGCCACGCGCTTCTACAATTACTTCGAACTGCGCCTGTCGCCCGAGGTACGCGAGCTTCCCGATCACATCACCACAGAGCTCGAGTTCCTGCACTACCTGACGTTCCGAGAGGCCGAGATCGGCCAGCACGGCGGCGATGTTTCGTCGCTGCTGCGCGCCGAACGCGATTTCCTCGAGCGTCATCTGTGTCGCTGGGTGCCGCGTCTTCGCGAGCGTCTGGCCAAGCAGAAACCCGCGGTTTTTTTCGCGGCTCTCGTCGATTTCGCGATCGCGTTCTTCGAGGCGGACCGGGCCTATGCGGCCGCGCTCGCCGGCGACTGAGCGATTCGCCTGAGGATACGCCGCGGGAGGAAGGCGATGGCGATCACTCGACGACAGTTCTTGCAGGGCGCCGGGGCGGGTCTCGTGGCGCTCTCGATGAGCCGGCTGGGCGTCGCGGTCCCTCGCTCGGCGGCGGCCGCCGAGCCCGCATTGCCTGCGATTCCCGCGTACCGAACGTGGGAGGATCTGTACCGCAAACAATGGAGCTGGGACGCGGTCGGTCGCAGCACGCACTTCGTCAACTGCTGGTACCAGGCGCACTGCTGCTGGGACGTCTACGTCAAGGACGGCATCGTCTGGCGCGAGGAGCAGGCGGCCGATTACCCGGCGACCAAGCCGGGTGTGTTGCCGGACATGAACCCGCGTGGCTGTCAGAAGGGCGCCTGCTACAGCGAGAGGATGTACGACCCGACGCGGCTGAAATTCCCGCTCAAGAGAGTGGGCGAGCGCGGCTCGGGACAGTGGCAGCGAATCACGTGGGACCAGGCTCTCGACGAGATCGCCACCGTCATGATGGACACCATCCAGAAGGAAGGGACCGACAAGGTGGTGTGGAGCCCGGGGCCGTTGTTCACGATGGGCAATATGGCCGCGGGGGTATCGCGCCTGGCTCTCGGGCTCGACTCCATCATGCTGGACATGAACACCGAGATCGGCGACGGACACCACGGCTCGGCTGTGACGTTCGGCAAGATCATCGCCGAGCGCTCGCTCGACGATTATTTCGCTTCGGAGATCATCCTGATCTGGGGATGCAACCCGCTCTACACGCAGATCCCGAACGCGCACACGTTCACCGAAGCGCGCTACCATGGCACGCGGCTCGTCGCGATCAGCCCCGACCTGAACGCCTCGGGCATCCACGTCGATCAGTGGGTCCCGATCAAGCCGGGGACCGACGCGGCGCTGGCGCTGTCGATGTGCCAGGTGATCCTGGAGGAGCATCTTCAGGACGAAGCGTTCGTACGCGAGCAGACCGACCTGGGCTTCCTGGTACGCAGCGACACCCACAGGTTCCTGCGTGAAGCGGATCTCGAGAGTGGCGGAAGCGACGAGGTCCTCTATCTTTTCGACACCGCGACGAACGCGCCGGTCGCCGCGTCGCAAACGACGCTCGATCTCGGCGGCCTCGTCCCCGCATTGAGCGGCACACACGAAGTGCAGACACTGACAGGCAAGGTTTCGGTCCGCCCGGTGCTGGCGGTGCTCGAGGAGAAGCTTCGTGCCGGCTACACGCCCGACGAGGCGGCGGCCATCACCGGCGTCTCGGCGGACACGATCCGCAACCTGGCGCGCGACATCGCCAAAGCCAAGACGGTCGCGAACGTCACCAGCAGCAACTGGAGCAAGTTCTATCACGGCAACCTGGTCGAACGTTCGCAGATCCTGCTGCTGTCGCTGTGCGGTCACATGGGGAAGAAGGGGAGCGGATTCAGCGCGTTCCCGTTCCTGACCAACGACGGCCTCGACCAGTTCTCGTTCCTGCAGAGTTCCGGCACGGTCGGGGAACTCGCGCTGAAGGCGCGCATTCTGGCGGTTGCAGCGCCGCTCAAACTCAAAGGGTTCACCGACGAGATGATCACCTACGAGCTGGGCCGGCAATTGTACAAGGAAGGGCGCTGGGTGTCGGGCGTCCTGTTCTGGAACGTCCACGGCGGTCTCCTCGACCTCGCAGCCGATGCCAGGCACTGGGATCCTCACCTGAAGCGCGAGGTCAAGGACTACCTCGACGAGTCGCTCGACAAAGGCTGGCAGTACGTCTACCCGCCGCCGGGTCAGCCTCCACGGGTAATCTTCGAAGTTGGCAGCAACATCCTGCGGCGCCTGCGCGGCTACCCGCAGCTCTTCAAGAAGTTGTTCCCGGAGCTTCGCGCCTTCGTCACGCTCGACTCGCGAATGTCCTCCAGCGCGCTGCAATCGGACTACGTCCTTCCGGTCACCGCATGGTACGAGCGTACCGAGCACAAGTGGGCCACGCCGCTGATGCCATTCATCCACGCCGGCACGAAGGTGGCGAGTTTTCAGGAGACCAAGTCGGACTGGGAGATCACGGCGCTGCTCGCCAAGAAGATACAGGACAAGGCCAAGGCGGGCGGCCCTACCAGGTACAAGACCAGAAGCGGCGAGGAGAAGAGCTTCGAGACCGCCTACGACGACTTCAGCATGGGAGGCGAGTTCACAGAAGGCGACGAGGACAAGGTCGCTGGCGAGGTAGTGAGGCTCTCGACCAACCTCGAAGGTGTGGAGTGGGATTCACTCAAGAAGAAGGGCTACGCGCGTTTCACTTCGGTGGGTGGCGCGGCGTCGTCGGTCGGCAATGCGTGCGACATCGAGCCCGGCGAGACGGTTTCGCCGTTCACGTGGCACACGCAGAAGAAGATGATCTACCCGACGCTGACCCGGCGCATCCAGTTCTACATCGATCACGAGCTCTACCTCGAGCTCGGCGAGGAGCTTCCGGTTCACAAGGACTCGCCCAGTTCCGGTGGCAACCACCCGCTGGTGATGACGGGAGGCCACACGCGTTGGAGCATTCACGCCAGCTGGCGTGATGACGCGTTGATGCAGCGCCAGCAGCGCGGAGAACCGGTGATGTACATCAACACCGACGACGCGGCCGCGCGCGGGATTGCCGATGGCGACGAAGTTGAAGTCCGCAACGACCTCGACAAGTTCCACATCCACGCCAAGGTAGCTCCGGGGGTGCGCCCGGGACAGGTGATCGTCTATCACGCGTGGGAGAACCACCAGTTCCGTGACGGCAAGGGATTCCAGAACTTGATCGCGAGCCCCATCAACCCCGTGGAATTGGCCGGCGGCCAGTTTCATCTGCGGCCGATGTTCATCTGCCTGCAACCGGGCCAGAGCGATCGCGATACCCGCGTCGAAGTGGCGAAAGCCGTCTGAGGGTGCCGTGACGAAGATCTGCCCTGCACTACGGAAGGAATCTTCGCGGCGCTAGCCGCGGAGCACTGTCGAGCGATGCGTCTCGCGGCGCGCTGAGGCATGGATGCGATGACGCTTACACGACGACAGTTCTTGCAGCGTGCCGGCGCCGGTCTGGTGGCGCTCTCGATGAGTCGGCTGACCATCGCGGTGCCGCGCGCCGCGGTGGCGGCCGAGTCCGTACTGCCGGAGATCCCCGCGTACAGAACCTGGGAGGATCTGCACCGCAAGAATTGGACCTGGGACAAAGTCGGTCGCAGCACCCACTTCGTCAACTGCTGGTATCAGGCCCACTGCTGCTGGGATGTATACGTCAAGGACGGCATCGTCTGGCGCGAAGAGCAATCGGCCACCTATCCGGCCAGCAAGCCCGGGCTTCCCGACATGAACCCGCGCGGCTGTCAGAAAGGCGCGTGCTACAGCGAGCGCATGTACGACCCGACGCGCCTGAAGTTTCCGCTAAAGCGCGTCGGCGAGCGCGGCTCGGGGCAGTGGCAGCGGATTTCGTGGGACCAGGCGCTCGACGAAATCGCCGAGAAGATGATCGATGCGGTCCAGCACGAAGGCACCGACAGGATCGTCTGGAGCCTCGGCCCCTTGTTCACGCTGGGTACCATGGCTGCCGGCGTGCTGCGTCTGGCGGTTTCGATGGACAGCCTGGTGCTCGACATGAACCCCGAGATCGGCGACGGTCACCACGGTACGGCCGTGACGTTCGGCAAGATCATCGCTGAGCGGTCTCTCGACGACTACTTCAACACCGAGATCATCCTGGTCTGGGGCTGCAATCCGCTCTACACGCAGATCCCCAACGCGCACATCTACACAGAGGCCCGCTACCACGGCTCGCGCATCGTCGCGATCGCTCCCGACCTCAACGCCTCGTCGATTCGCGCCGACCAGTGGATCCCGGTCAAGCCCGGAACCGACGCCGCACTGGCGCTCGCCATGTGCGAGGTGATCGTCGAGGAGCGCCTCTACGATGAAGCGTTCCTGCGCGAGCAGACCGACCTGCCGTTCCTGGTGCGCGAAGACACGCGCCAGTTTCTGCGACAGTCCGACGTGGAGGAGGGCGGCAGCGACGAGATTCTCCACCTGTACGACACCGCGACCAAGGCGATCGTGGAGGCGTCGCAGAGCACGCTCGATCTCGGCAGCGTCGTACCGGCACTGGACGGGGTCTACGACGCGCAGACGCTGACCGGCAAGGTGAAGGTCAAGCCGGTGCGCGTTTTCCTCGAGGAGAAGCTGAAGGCCTCGTACACGCCGGACCAGGCGAGCGCGATCTGCGGCGTTTCCGCCGACACGATCCGCAATCTTGCGCGCGACATCGCCAAGGCGAAGACTGTCGCGAACGTCACCAGCAGCAACTGGGGCAAGTTCTACCGCGGCAGCCTGATGGAACGCTCGCAGATCCTGCTGCTGTCGCTGTGCGGACACATCGGCAAGAAAGGCAGCGGGTGGAGCGGGTTCCCGTTCCTGAACAACGACGGGGTCGATTCCTACGTGTTCATGGAAGGTTCCGGAAGATTCAGCGAGCTGAGTTTCCAGGCCCGCATCCTCAAGGCGGCTGTTCCGCTCAAGCTGCGCGGCTTCAGCGACGAGATGGTCTCATACGAACTGACCCGCGAGCTCTACAAGGAAGGGCGGTGGGTCTCCGGTGTACTGTTCTGGAACATCCACGGCGGCCTGATCGACCTCGCCGACGATGCGCACAAGTGGGATCCGCACCTGAAGCGCCCGGTCAAGGACTATCTGGACGAGTCACTGAAGAAGGGATGGCAGTACGTTTCGCCGCCGCCAGGCAAGTCTCCGCGCGTCATCTTCGAAGTCGGTAGCAACATCATGAGGCGACTGCGGGGCTACCCGCAGCTCCACAAGCACCTGCTCCCGAACGTGCACGCGTTCGTCACGCTCGACTCGCGCATGACCTCGACCGCGATGGTGTCCGACTACGTGCTGCCGGTCACGGCGTGGTACGAGCGGACCGAACACAAGTGGGCCACCCCGCTGATGCCGTACATCCACGCCGGCGAGCGTGTGGCCGAGCCGTTCCACGAATCGAAGTCGGACTTCGAGATCACGGGGCTGCTCGCCAAGGCGATCCAGGAACGCGCGAAGAAACTCGACAAACAGACCTACACGAACCGTCGCGGCGAGGAGAAGTCGCTCGCCGAGCTGTATGACTACTTCACGATGGACGGCGAGTTCCGCGAGACCGACGACGACAAGGTGGCAGGCGAGCTCATCCGCCGGTCGTCCAATCTCGAAGGCGTCGACTGGGAGACACTGAAGAGAGACGGCTTCGCGCCTTTTACCGGCGTGGGCAAGAGCGTGACCTCGGTGGGCAACGCGACCGACTTCGTGCCGGGCGAGACGATCTCGCCGTTCACCTGGCACACCGAGAAGAAGCAGGTGTATCCGACGCTCACGCGCCGGATACAGTTCTACATCGACCACGAGCTCTATCTCGAGCTCGGTGAAGAACTGCCGGTGCACAAGGACCCGCCGACGGCGGGCGGAGACTATCCGTTCATCATGACCGGCGGCCACACGCGCTGGAGCATCCACGCCTCGTGGCGCGACGACGCGCTGATGCAGCGCCTGCAGCGGGGCGGACCGGTGATGTATATCAACGTGGACGACGCTACTGCCCGCGGCATCGCCGACGGTGACGAAGTGGAAGTCCGCAACGACCTCGACAGTTTTCGCATCCATGCCAAAGTCGCGCCGGGGGTGCGCCCCGGGCAGGTGATCGTCTACCACGCGTGGGAGAATCACCAGTTCCGCGACGGCAAGGGTTTCCAGAATCTCATTCCCAGCCCCATCAACCCGGTCGAATTGGCCGGCGGTCAGTTCCATCTGCGACCGATGTCGATCTGCCTGCAGCCTGCGCAGAGCGATCGCGACACTCGCGTCGAGGTGACGAAAGTCGCCTGAGGAGGACGAGACGATGATGTTCACGCGACGAAGCTTCCTGCGAAAAACCGGCGTCGCGGCGCTCGGTCTGACGCTCGCCAACCTGCAGTTCGCGTGCGGCCCCGGCGAGAAAGCGCCGAGCGCGACGACGCCGGCTCCCGCCGCTCCCGCCAAGGTCGCGGCTCTGCCGCCGCTGCCGGAGTACCGGAGCTGGGAAGACCTGTACCGCAAGCAGTGGAACTGGGACCGCGTCGTCAAGAGCTCGCACCTGCGCACCAACTGCATCGCGGCCTGCTCGTGGAATATCTACGTGAAGGACGGGATCGTGTTGCGCGAAGAGCAGAACACGATCTACGAGGCCCCGAACAACACCGTTCCGGACATGAACCCGCGCGGCTGCCAGAA
>JACRCR010000030.1 GCA_016218925.1 Deltaproteobacteria bacterium
GCGGCGGTAGGCCTCGGGTACTACCCGGACTTCCCATCGGCAATCAAGGGGATGACCAGGATCAAGGATTGCTTCGAGCCGATTGCGAGCAATCAGAGCCTCTATCACGACCTCCATCAGAGGGTTTATCGAAAGCTGTACGCACGCCTGGAGCCGATATTCCGCGAAATCAAGAGCGTGATGGACGAGCACGAGGGCAGGGAGAGACCGCAATGAGCAACGACAGTAACTTTCAACCCGACTGGCGCAACGACGTCGCGGCCGAGGGATCGTACCGCTCCATCTTCAAGTACGATCCGACCAAGTTCAGACACCCGAGCCCGGCCTGGTACCAGATGTTCAAGCAGGAGTTCGGGCTCAGCGACGAGTACTTCAAGACGCGCCAGCCCGGCGGCGACGAACAGGTGGCGATCCGCCGTGGAATCGCGCTTAGCGATGGGCAGATTCGCGCTTTTACCGACATCGTCGGCAAGGAGAACGTCGCCACCGACGACTTCAGCAGGGTGAAGTACAGCCACGGAAAATCTCTGGACGAGGACGTGAATCTAAGGCGCGGCGTCGTCGAGAAGGTGCCCGACCTGGTGGTCCATCCCAGAGACAAGGAAGAAGTGAGGCGCATCGTCGAGTACTGCAACGCCGAGAAGATTCCGCTGGTCACCTATGGCGGCGGGTCGGGAGTCGTGTTCGGAACGCGGCCCGAGAAGGGCGGCGTCGCGCTGGTCATGCGCACCCACATGAACAAGGTTCTCGCGCTCAGCGAACTCAATCAGACCGCGACCGTGCAGCCTGGCATGCTGGGACCGGACTTCGAGGCCGCGCTGAACGCCGCGCCGGAGCGTTTCGGCACCAGGCTGCGCTACACCTGCGGGCATTTCCCCCAGTCGTTCGAACTGGCATCGGTGGGAGGCTGGGTGCTGGCGCTCGGCTCTGGGCAGGCCTCCACATACTACGGCGACGCCTACCACATCGTCATGAGCCAGGAGTATGTGACTCCCGCGGGCATCATCAAGACCCACGACATCCCCGGCACCGCCACCGGTCCCAAGGTCAACGACATCATGAAGGGAAGCGAGGGCGCGTACGGCGTTCTGGTTGAGGTGACGATGCGGATCTTCCGCTACGTTCCCGGCAGCCGCCAGCGCTTCTCGTACATGTTTCCTTCGTGGGAGGCCGCGGTGGAGGCGAGCAGGGAAATCGCGCAGGGCGAGTTCGGGCTGCCGGCGGTGTTTCGGATTTCAGATCCGGAGGAGACCGAGATCGGCCTGAAGCTCAAGGGCTTCAACGACGGGTTGTTCGGGCGCTACATGAAGATGCGCGGCATGGAGCCGATGAAGCGCTGCCTGTGCATCGGCACGGTGGAAGGGGAGAAAGGCTTCGCCCGGCACGTGAGCAGACAGGTTGCCGGCATCGCGCGCGCGCGCGGCGCGGTGAGCCTGACCGGCTACGGCACCAAGGAGTGGGAGAAGGGCCGCTACTCCGACATCCACGTACGCGAGGATCTACTCGACTATGGCATCCTGGTCGATACGCTCGAGTCGGGAGTGTCGTGGGAGAACGTTCACCGGCTGCATCAAGGCGTTCGGGCGTTCGTCAAGAGCAGGCCGCGCACGTTTTGCCTCACTCACGCCTCACACTTCTATCCGCAGGGAACCAACCTGTACTTCATCTTCATGATGAAGCCCGACAGTCCCGAGGAGTTCTTCGAGTTTCGCGGCGACGTGGTCGCCAAGATCCTCGAGCACGGCGGCTCGATCAGCCACCATCACGGAATCGGCCGGATGTTCGCTCGCTTCATGGAGCCGCACCTGGGCAAGGAACAGATGGGCGTGCTGCGCGCGATCAAGCGGCATCTCGACCCGAACGGCATCATGAACCCGGGGGGGTTGCTGGGGCTGGACTAACGCCTCGGGCCTTCAGTCAGTTTTCGGTAGCCTCGGGGAACAACTCGCGGGCGTGGATCACGGCACCGGGGAACGCATCGAGCGGCAGACGCATCGCACCGGTCGCACGCTCGACGCGCAGGTAGCGGCGGCCGATCTGATCCGGCTCGCTGAAGCACTCGACGCTCTCGTCGCGCAGGTTGACGATCCAGTAGGTGGGAACGCCGGCCCGCGCGTAGATGGCGGTCTTGGTCAGGCGATCCTGCGCCAGCGAACTGTCGGCTACCTCGACGAGCAGGTGAACCTTCGACGGGTGTCGACGCAGGTAATCGGTGTTGCTCCCGGTCACTACTGCAACGTCCGGCTCCGGCACGCTCTTCGGCCCCGCCAGAAAGGTCATCTGTGTGCGCACGAGCGTGTCGGCGCCGAGCTTGCGTGACAGGACTTGCCCCACGTGATGAACGATCGCGTTGTGCAACGGCGTGGGCGGCGCCATCGACACGATCTGCCCCTCGAGCAGTTCGACCCGCTCGTCCGGCGCGAGGATCCCGCACTCGACCAGTGCGAAGTATCCGTTCGTGTCGTAGCCTTCGGTGTGCGCCGTGGTCTCGATCATGGGCGGATCCTACGCCAGCAGGGCGCCTCGAGAAAGGGAATCTTGGTGACGGGGATGGCACAGCCGCGATGGGTGCAGCACCATCCCCTCGGGGTGAGAAGACTTGTCGCAAGCCGCGACTTGACCCCTTCTTGATCGAGAAAGGGATCCCGGTGACGGGGATGGCATAACCAACGCCCGCGATGGATGCAGCACCATCCCGTCAGCGCGAGAGGGCAAGTCGCAAGCCGCGACTTGACCCCCTCCTCAGTAGAAGAGGAAGGGCCAGATGCCGGGCATTGGGCGGCCGTCGGCGAAGGTCTGGGCGGAGCCCGGCGCCGGCATGTTCTGGAACCACCACACCAGGAAGGCGCCGCCGCAATCGGGTGCGAGGCTCGAGTAGATGGACCAGGTGTCGGCGTTGACCAGACTGGTGGCGTCGGCGCCGCCCGCGCCCGAATGACTGCCGAAGTCCTCGCAGGTGGACAGTACCTGCGCGGTGTTGACGTCGTCGTAGTGGCCGCGGCCGTTGGGAGGGAAGTGCACGTTGCCGCAGGCCGGTTCGTACGGGTCGACGTTGTACGGAGTTCCGCCATGATCGAAGAGCGCCGAACTCGTGGTCGGATAGCTCGCGCAGCCTAGCCCCGAGCACGACAGAGCGTAGAGCGAGTTGAACGGCAGGCCGTAGCGCGAGTCGAGATCGAACCCAGCAAACGGCGCGAACCACTGCGCCAGTGCCGGCAGCGCATCGCCGCGGGCCATCGACTCGATGCCGTGGCTCTGGGAGTGCAGGTAGCAGCCGGGGCCGCGGTTGTAGTTGACGAAGCCGATGCGCACCGAGCGCGCGCAGTCGGGGACGTCCGAGTCGAAGCAGCCGTTGCCGGCGCAGCGATCGAAGGATCCCGCAATCACGTTGCCGGTGGCGGTGTAGCGCTGTTTGCTCTCGAGCACTTCTGCAGCGCTTACGTCCGGGACGTCGCCGGAGCCCACCACCCATAGCTCGTGGATCTGGCCCGACTCGATGAGCTCGCACAGACCGTAGTAGGTACCGGGCGCGCCGGGCACTTCGTAGCCGTAGTAGGGAGCGAACGCGCTCGAGAACAGTTCGGCGTAGTTGAAGCCCCAGGCTCCGTCCACCGGGTCCTCACGCGGCATCAGCGAAGAGTTCTCGTAGGGCCATCCCGGCGGCGCCGCCGGATTGCCGGCGTAGCCGTTGCGCAGATCGATCACCGGCTTGGCGAGCTGGTACTGCAAGTGCACGGTCGCCCCGGCGTCGGCGTAACCTCGCGGCCGCGAGCCCTCGGCAAATCCGGCAATGACGTCGCCGATGAGAGTGTCGACGCCGGCGGCGTCGCTGGGGTTGACGAAGTTCAGCACCAGAACGCGCGGCTCCACATCGGTGACCGCGGCGTGATGGTAGCGCAGCCAGGCATCTCCGTTCACCGAGCTGGAAGCGTTGGGCCAGGTCGAGAAGCTCGCATCATTGGGTGGCACGCAGTCCCCGCCGCTGCTGACGAAGTCGGCGGCGCAGGTGTCGCACAAGTCGCCGGTCCAGCCGAGCGCGCACTGGCAGGTGAAGTTGGCCGGGTTGCAGGTGCCGTGGGCGTTGCAGCCGCCAGGACACGAGTTCGGGCAGGTCGACGCCGCGATCTCGAAACTCATCGCGTCGAGGTCGACGGTGAAGCCGGAGTCCCAGGTGTCGGCCTGCACTTCGATCGCGACGATGTCGGTGAGATCGACGCCGGGGTTGGTAACCTGCCACTCGGCGTCGCCGGCCAGCGGAATCGCGATGCGAACCCAGGTGACGCCGTTGATGCTTAGATGCTGCGACAGCGGCGTGTAGGTCGTGCGGGTCGCAGTGCTGTCTTCGAGCACGACTACCGGGAACTCGCCTTGCCAGCCATTGGGAGTGACGTTGTTGCCGCGGATGGCGAAGCGAATTTCGTCGGCGGTGCTTGCGTCGATCGGCGCACCCGGCACGTCGTAGCGCAGCGCCCACCCAAAGGGAGCGTCAGTTACGGCGCGTAGCGCGGTCGTTCCGGCCACCGCCGGAGAGAGCAGCGACAGCGTCGTGTTCGGGTTGTCGGTGCCGTAGGAACTCCAGTCGGCCAGCACGTCGGTTTCGACCAGATCCGCGCAAGCCCCCGGCGGTAGCGTCGTAGTGGTGGTAGTGGTCGTGGTGGTCGTCGTGGTTGCCGGGCAGATGTCGGTGACCAGGTTCCCGCCGTCGGTTTCTGCCGCCGGCGTCACGCAGTGGTCCTCAACGAGGGCTTGCGGAGCGCCGCCATCCGGACACGCGCCGGCTTTGCCAAGAGCCGCCGAGAACTTCGCGGCGGTCTTCGAGATGCACAGCGAATCGAGCGGTGCGCCGGTGCGCGCCGCCTTCATGTAGCAACCGAGCTGGCCCCTTGCCAGCTTGCCGGCACCTTTGAGCTTGGCCGCTTCGCACTTGCTCGGGAAGGTGTCGGTCATCGCCGCCGCCGCGCTGCTCTCGCAATCGCCGGTGATGGCATCGCAAGTCGGCTGATCGCCGGCGCATGTGCCGGCCTTGCCAAAGGCTGCGGTGAATGCTGCGCGAGCCTTGGTCTGACACGCGGCCAGACCCGTAGCGCTGTTGGTCGCTGCCACTTTCGATCGACACGCGAGAAGCCCGGACTCGAGCTTACCGATCGCCTTCAGCTTGGCGCTCGTGCACTTCTGCTCGGGGGTGGGCGCGGCCGGCGCGTAGCCCGCAGTCAGAACAATCGCGGCCAGTACCGCTGCGGTGATTCTCGTTCGCATGGCGGTCTCCTTGCGTGGTGGTGGGAGGTTCGGGCCGCAGACGATCAAACGCTCCCGGCGCGCCCCATGCAATCCGAGCACCTGATCAGCGTGTGGGTCGAGGCGGGAATCCGTTGAAGCGTGAGTCATCGGCATGACCTCCGCGGTGACAGAACACCTCAAGCCGTGCAGCCAGAGCGGCGACCCGGGCACGACGAGTGCGACATGTATAGTGGACGAAGCAACCTGTGGCAAAGCGCGAAAGGCGCAGCCTACGCCGCCCTGCATCCGCGCCGCCACCAAGATCGTCGTTACATGTCATCTCGAACCGGACGAGAAAACCTGTCGCAAGCCGCGACTTGACCCCCTTGGGACTGACCCCCTTGGGACTCGA
>JACRCR010000031.1 GCA_016218925.1 Deltaproteobacteria bacterium
ACCAGGAACTCGCGAAGCGTGCCGGGCGGCAGATACGGACGCTCTGCCAGGAACGAAATCGACGCCGCGTCGGGGCACGTGATCGACCCGTTTCCCGAGTCCCAGATCCCGGCGGTCGCGCGAAACAACGCGACTTTGGGACCCTCCGGGCCGAGCACCAGCAGCCGTGTCCCTCGTGCAACACTCAGCCTCAGGTCGCGCACCAGCACGCGCCGGTCGCGCCGCGACGTCAGCGTCAGGTGCCCGTATTCGAGATGATCTTGGCTGCGGTGCATCTCGATCGCCGACGCGGAGGCGGACTGGGCCTGCTCGGCCGCTTCGGCCAGATCGCCTAGCCGCGAGATTACCGCCGCGAAGGCACTGATCGACTGGAACTGGGTGATGATCAGCGAGAAGGCGCCGAGCAGCGCAGAGAACGCCATCGCCGATTGCGTGATGACGCCGAACTCGACCTCGCCACGGATGAACAGCGGCGCCACCAGCAACGCCGGGATTATCTGGATCAGGTAGTTGTAGCCCGTCGTGAAGAAGCCGAGCTTGCGGTTGACGCCGATTATCGCCAGCAGATTGGCGGTCAACTCGCCGAGCGGTCGCAGGATGCGCTCGCGCAGCCGCCCTTCGTGACGCAGCAGCGCGACCGATTCGGCGTTCTCGCGCAGGTGGATCAGTTCGGCCCTGAAGTCGGCCTCCTGGTCGAGCTGGCGAGAATTGAGGCCGATCAGTCGCCGGCCGAGCGCGATCGTCAGAAAAGAACCCACCGCCGCGTAGACCACCGCAACGCCGAACAACCCCGGGCTGATCGACCACAGGACCCCGGAGAAGGCCACCGCAGTGAAGATCCCGTTCAGCAGCATCAGCACGAACGACAGCGTGGTCGCGGTAAATACGCGCACGTCCTCGGCGATACGCTGGTCGGGGTTGGCGATCTCGCCGTTTTCCAGCACGTGGTCGGTCAGCCGGTAGTAGATCGGGTGCTCGAGATAGATGGTGACCAGCCGCTGGGTGAGCCACGCGCGCCACAGCAGACCGAGACGTTCTTCGGTGTAGCGCTGGAACACCGCGACCACCGTGCAGACGCCGAACACCGCGACGTACAGCAGCACCTGAAGCCGGAACTGCGCCATGTCGCGATTCGCGATCGCGGTCATGAAGTTGCGCCCGACGTAGCTGCTCACCACGTTGAGCGCGTTGATGCCGAGCATCAGCGCCAGCAGCGACGCGAACAGCGCCCTGGCCTTGCCGCCTACTTCCGAAGTGGCGAACTGGCGGACCGCCCTGGAGAAACGAGCCCGGGTCAGCCTACCGATCGGTGCTGGCCCAGGCTGCATGGGTGGGGTGCTAGCGGATCCCGAGGACTTCGGCAAAGCTCTCCTCGAGCGAGGCGCGCAGCAGGCCACCGTCGGCAACCGCCCCGAGGTTCGAGTTGATGCCGATGTGCACGACCCCGTCGTAGCTGAACAGCGTGACGTTGACGGCCGCCCCTGCGGTGGGTCCGAACGGGAACATCCGCTCGATCCGCGCTCCGCTCATGAAGATCGGAAAGCTCGGGCCGGCAACGTCGCTGGTGACGAAATCGACCGCCTTCATCATCGCACCGGTCACGCGTGTGGAGGCGGCTTCACCGAGCACGTTGATGGCCGCGGAGATCTCCTCGATGAACGCGAGGGCCGGCTCGTCGCGTTGACTGCGCACGATGTCATGAATGGCACGGACGCGCTGGCGCGGATCCAGGACGTCCATCGGAACCGCGAAACGTGCCGGCACGAACTGGTTGCCGGCGTAGGCGCCCTTGCGTCCGCGGCGAACGTTGATCGGCATCGTCATGCGTAGCTGCCTGGCCGGGCGACCCACGGTCATGTGGTAGCGCGAGAGCCCCCCGGCCACCGCCGCGACGAATACGTCGTTGAGCGTGCCGCCGGCTGCCGCCGTAGCCCGCTTCAAGTCGACAAGCGGAAACTCCAAAACGTCCAGTCGCAGCCCCAGCGAGCGTCGCCGCCAGATCGGACTCATCGGCTCCGACACCGGGCGCACCAGACGCGCCAGCGATTCGAGTGTCTCGACCACGTCGCCGGCGGTCGACAGCGGATGACCGGCGAAGTGCGAGATGCCGCGACCGAACGCCGCCGCCGCGCGCCGACTGCGCTCGAGCGCGACGCTGGCGCGATGCATCACCGCATCGCCGAGGTGCGCGATCTCGCCGCCAGGCTCGGGGTCGTCGTGTCCGTCGGCGAACGAGACCGGCCTGGATTCGCGCTTGCGCGCCCCACGCGCAGTCGCTTCGTCTTCGCGCGAGGTCTCGATCATCCCGCTCATCATCCGCACCATGCCGATGCCGTCCGACATCGCGTGGTGGACCTTGAACACCAGGCCGTAACGCCCGCCCTGCATCCCTTCGACGCAGTGCAGTTCCCAAAGCGGCCGGTCCTTGTCGAACGCCTGCATGCCTACCGGGGCAGCGTAGTCGAGCAGTTCGCGCATGCCGCCGTCGCCCGCAACGCGCAGCCTGCGAACATGGTAGCCGAGATCGAAAAGCGGATCGGTCTCCCAGCGCGGCGCGGCCACGCCGAGCGGATCTTCGACCACGCGCTGGCCTAGTCGCGGAACGTTACGCAGCGTGCGCTCGAGAGTCGCGCGCATTCGCTCGCGATCCGGTGGCTGGTCGAGCACCCATACGCTGAGCGCCGTGGAGCGTAACAACGGATCGCGCTCGATGTGCCACATCAGCGCATCGGCATCGCTCATCCAGTCGTCATACAGGACCGATTCGGAGGTTTGTTTCTCTCCTGCTCCTTCGAGATTTTTCATGTCGGCTCTCCCCGCCTGCAGGCAACCGGTCCAGCCCCTACGGCATCGACCGAAGTGTGGGCCGGAAGTGCGACCTAGTCCACAGCGGCGACGGCGCAGCTGGGGCCAAAGACGCCGGAGAAAAGTCGCGAAGCGAACGCGGCGAGACTACGCTGTCGCTCCTGCACAACCACATCTGCGAGGGCTCGCGCCAAGCACCCTCCACGAAGGAGTAGATCCGTGACGAAACAAGACGACGAAAGGGAAACCATCGGGCTGACCAGACGGCAGTTCCTCGGCGCCGCGGCCGTAGCGGTCGCCAGTGCGACGCTGCCGGGCGCGATCGCCGCCGCCGCCGACACCCCGGCCGCCGGCGCACTGGCGCTGCCGCCGCTGCCGTATCCCGCCAACGCTCTCGAACCGATCATCTCGGCCAACACCATCGGGTTCCACTACGGCAAGCACCACAAGGGCTACGTCGACAACGTCGTCAAGCTCACCGCCGGAACCGAGTTCGCATCGCAGCCGCTCGAGAAGATCCTGACCGCAACTGCCGGGGTCGCCGACAAGGCCGCGATCTTCAACAACTCCTCGCAGGCCTGGAACCACGCGTTCTACTGGAACAGCCTGCGTCCCAAGGGGGGTGGAGCGCCGCCCGACGCGCTGAAGAAGGCGATCGACGCCTCCTTCGGAAGCCTGGATGCCTGCAAAACCGAGCTGAGCGCGGCCGCCACGTCGCAGTTCGGCAGCGGATGGGCCTGGCTGGTCAAAGCGGGCGACAAGCTGAAGGTGGTCAAGACCTCGAACGCGGACAATCCACTCACGCAAGGCATGCACCCGCTGCTTACGCTGGACGTGTGGGAGCACGCCTACTACCTGGACTACCAGAACCGTCGCGCCGATTACGTCGCGGCGATCCTGGCCGATCTGGTCAACTGGGACTTCGCCGCCGCCAATCTCGCCAAGAGTTGAGCGCAGGCGCCGCTATCTACCGAACTTGCGGTGACGGCGTGAAGTGAAGTCTCGTCCTCTACGTCCAAAGACGGCACAAGCGCGCCGGCCGCCGCGCGGGCGCACGAGCGAGGGAACCATGCGAATCGCGATGAACGTGATCGGTACCGTGATGCTTTGCAGCGTGCTCGGCTGCGCCGCGGCCGGCGGATACGGCGCCGACGATTACGCGGTGAGCGGAGCAGTGTACGGCGATATCGACGAAACCGACTTCTACCGCTCGCTGGCTGCCGACGGGCAGTGGAGCTTCTCGGCCGGCTACGGCTGGGCGTGGCGCCCGGCCTATGTCGGGCCGGGATGGCGCCCGTACACGGTCGGACGCTGGGTCTGGTCAGACCCCTACGGCTGGACGTGGGCTTCCTACGAACCGTGGGGATGGGCCGTCTACCACTACGGTCGCTGGTTCGTCGATCCGTTCTACGGGTGGATGTGGGTTCCCGGCACGGTGTGGGCGCCAGCCTGGGTGGGCTGGCGTATCTGCGACGACTACATCGGCTGGGCCCCGCTGCCTCCGGGACCGTACGGGTACGACTACGGATCGGGATCGATCGGCTGGTCGCACTGGAGCTTCGCCGCGCAGCGCGACTTCACCTCGCCGCGCATCGACCGCAATCTGCTCGACCGCGATCAAACCGAACGGGTCTTTCGACGCACTCGCGACGTGACCCGGTTCGAGGAGCGCGACCACGAGGCCGTCTCGCGCAGCATCGATCGGCGCACGATCGAACGCGCGACCGGCGGCAGGATCGAGGGCACCCGTATCGTCAACTCCGGATCTCCGCGCGCAGCAGCGCAGGAGCGCGGCGGCGACCTTCCGCTGTATCGCCCCCGCGTCCGCAACAAGCCCGATGGACCGACCCCGGATCGACTCGGCCTCGCGCCCGCGCCGGAGCGGCAGCCCGAGCGGCGAAGACCCGCAGAGCCGGCGACCCGAGAGGACGCTGCCCCTGCGCCCGGAGCCTTCGGGCGTCCCGAGCCGCGGCCCGAGCCCGACCGCCGGGACGTCGAGCCGCAACCGGACCGCGAGCCGAGAGGATACGGACCACCGAGCCTGCGCCCCGAGCGCGCACGCGATGAGCGACCCGAACCGACGCCGCCGCCGGCCGGCCGGCGGCCGGGCGAAACGCGCAGTCCATCGGCACCGGATGTTTCGGAGGAGCCGCGCCCCAGGCCGCAGCGCGATGCGCCGCCGTCGCCGCAGGCACCGCCGTCGCCGCGCAGAGCGCAACCTCCATACGACACGCCCGGTGCGATGCCACCATCCGGTGCGCCCGGCGTGCAGACACCGTAAGCCGCCGATGGCTTCCCTCGGCGAGCCGTTGTATCCAACTTCGAATCAACGTGCGCGGCTGCGCTGCACCGATACGAACCCGCGATGAACCTCGCATTCACCAAACTCCACGGCTGCGGCAACGACTATCTGTTCGTTGACTGCACGACCCACGCCGTCGCCAACGCGCCCGAAGTGTCGCGCATCGTCTCCGATCGCCGCACCGGCGTCGGCAGCGACGGCATCATCCTGGTGTGCCCGTCGAGCATCGCCGACTTCCGCATGGAGATGTACAACGCCGACGGCAGCCGCGGCATGATGTGCGGCAACGGCATTCGTGGCGTGGCCAAGTACGTCGCCGATCGCGGACTGACGCGCAAGGACGTTCTGGAAGTGGAAACCGATGCGGGCGTGAAGACCCTGACGCTGCAGCGGCGCGCCGGACTGGTCGAGCACGTCACCGTCGAGATGGGACGAGCCGAACTCGATGGCCGCAAGATCCCGGTCGACGCCGACGGGCGGCAGATCGATCGTGAACTCGAAGTGGCGGGGCGCCTATGGCACGTCACCTGCGTTTCGATGGGCAATCCGCACTGCGTCACCTTCGACGCCGATCCGCAGGGTCTCGATCTCGAACGCATCGGCCCCGGCTTCGAGCATCACCCCTTCTTCCCGGCCCGCGTCAACACCGAGTTCGTGCGCGTGGATTCGCCGACGCAGCTCACCATGCGCGTGTGGGAACGCGGCTCGGGCGAGACGATGGCGTGCGGCACCGGAGCGTGCGCGGTAGTGGTGGCGGCAGTACTGACCGGCCGCTCGCAGCGGCGCGCGACCGTGCATCTGCGCGGCGGCGATCTCGAAGTCGAGTACCGCGACAACGGCACCGTGGTGATGACGGGTCCGACCGTCGAAGTCTTCTCCGCAACGATCGACATCCCGGACCAGCGCCTCGGCAACGGCGTGTGACCGGCGAGGCGACTGCCCCAGGACCTTTGCAAGGAATCGAGGACACAATGTTTCGAGGGACCTACACCGCGCTGGTGACGCCTTTTCGCGACGGCGAGATCGACGAAGCGGCGCTGCGTCGCTTGATCGACGAACAGGTCGCCGCCGGCATCGACGGCATCGTGCCATGCGGCAGCACCGGCGAATCGGCCACGATGAGCCACCAGGAACACGAACGTGTCATCAAGATCTCGGTCGAGCAGGCCGCCGGTGCCACCAAGGTCATCGCCGGCACCGGCTCCAACAACACGCGCGAAGCGTGCAGGCTGACGCGCGCCGCCGCCGATGCCGGCGCCGATGGCGCGCTGCTGATCAGTCCCTACTACAACAAGCCCACGCAACACGGTCACGTCGCGCACTACCAGGCGGTGGCCGAGAGCGCGGACTTGCCGCTCATCGTCTACAACATCCCGGGGCGCACCGGCGTCAACATCGCGCCCGAGACGCTCGCGCAGTTGGCGACCATTCCCGGCATCGTCGGTGTCAAGGAAGCCTCCGGCTCGGTCGACCAGTGGACGCGCATCTTTCAGCTCTGCCCGGCCGATTTCTGCGTGCTGTCCGGCGACGACGTCGTGACGCTGCCGCTGATGGCGATGGGCGGCCACGGCGTGATCGCGGTGGTGTCGAACCTCGTCCCGCGCAGGCTGAAGGCGCTGGTAGACGCCTGCGCGGCCGGCGACTACGCCGAGGCGCGCAGAATCCACTACGCACTGCTGCCGTTGATGCAGGCGCTGTTCCTGGAAACCAACCCGATCGGGATCAAGGCGGCGATGGCGATGACCGGCCGGATCAACGAAGAACTTCGCCTGCCGATGACCCCGCTGTCGGCCGCGCCACGCCTGAGGCTCGCCGGCGTTCTGAAGGCTCAGGGACTCATCTCTGCATGAGCGACGACGCGAATCACGCCGACGCCAGGAGCGCGCGGTGAGCCGCGTCGGCCTGGTGGTGCTCGGGGCCGGCGGTCGCATGGGACGCCGAATCATCGCGTTGGCCCAGGAAGGCGCCGGTACCGCGGTGGCCGCTGCGATCGAGGCTGCGGGGTCGCCGCTGATCGGTCGCGACGCCGGCGATCTGGCCGGCATCGGCCCGATCGGCGTCACGGTAACCGGCGACTATCTGCGGGCGGCGACGGCCGGCACCGTCGCACTGGACTTCACCGCCGCCGAGGCAGCGGTCGAGCACGCGCGCATCGCCGCGCGCACCAGAACCGCGATCGTTATCGGCACGACCGGATTCTCGCGCGAGCAGCGTGAAGAGATCGAGCGGCTGGCCGAGCAGACCCCGATCCTGCTGGCCGCCAACATGAGCGTCGGCGTCAATGTCCTGCTCGGCCTGGTGCGCGACGCGGTGCGCCGCCTGGGTCCGACCTTCGACGTCGAGATCGTCGAGGTCCACCACAACAAGAAGAAGGATGCGCCATCGGGCACCGCGCTGGCGCTGGCCTCGGCGGCCGCCGAGGCCGCGGGCGTCGACCCGGCCGAGGCCCTCACCCTCGCGCGCCAGGGGCTTGCCGGCGAGCGCCGGCCCGGCGAGATCGGCGTGATGGCGCTGCGCGGCGGCGACAACGTCGGCGAGCACACCGTAATGATGCTCGGCACCGGAGAGCGCCTGGAACTGGTGCACCGGGCCTCCTCGCGCGACTGCCTGGCGGCAGGGGCCGTGCGCGCCGGCGCCTGGCTGGCCGGCAAGGCCCCCGGCCTCTACTCAATGGAAGACGTCCTCGGCCTGCGCGTCGCTTGACGGTCCGAGGAATTCGTCCGCGCAGGCTGTTCAAGAAGGTCCAGATGCAAGGCGAGCGCCGATTCTGGGCGCGAAGGCGTACCGTAGGTACGTAGTAGCGGCCAGGATTCGTGCCCAACGCCGCAGATGGGCCTCATTGGACAGACTGCTCCGCACATTCGTGGCATTGCGACGACCCATGCCAAACGGCTATACCGCCGGGCACGGGAATTTCGCGTGTGAGCCACACGGCCTACATAGCGATCGGCACCAACTTGGGAGATCGCCTTCGGAACTATAGGACAGCGCTGGAGAAAATCTCCGCGCTGCCGAGCACTCGTATCACCCGAAAATCGTCGTTCTACGAGAGCGAGCCGCACGGAAAGGCGCGCAACTGGTTCCTCAACGGGGTGGTCGAGGTGGCCACCGACATGGAGGCCGCGGCGCTGCTGAAGGAGCTCCAGAAGATAGAGGTGGCACTGGGCCGCAAGCGCGACCCCGCCAAGGACGCCAAGAAGCCCCCCGGCAAGCCGCTTCCAAAGGACCACAAGAAGCCGCCGGTCAAGGTCTCGGTGTCGCGCGAGATGGACCTGGACATCCTGCTCTTCGACCACGAGACCATCGACACTCGCACCCTGAAAGTGCCGCACCCCGAGGTCGCCAACCGCAAGTTTGTCCTGCTACCGCTGGCCGAGTTGGCCCCGGCCTACATCCACCCTGTCTCGGGATCGACCGTATCGTCTTTACTCGCCGGTACCACCGACAGGAAAAAGGTGATGTTATTCCGGCCGGAGTAAAGGAAACGAATGAAGATCTTCATCGACAGCGCAGACATCAAAGAGATCCGTGAAGCCAACCAGCTCGGCGTCATCGACGGGGTGACGACCAATCCCTCGCTGGTGGCCAAGACCGGCCGCAAGTTCGAAGAGGTCCTGGCCGACATTTGTGCGGAGATCGACGGACCGATCAGCGCCGAAGTGGTCAGCACCGAAGCCAAGGAAATGATCGCAGAAGGCCGCCGCCTCTCGGCCCTGCACCCGAACATCGTGGTCAAGTGTCCGATGACCTTCGACGGCCTCAAGGCCACCCGCGCGCTCAGCGAAGAGGGCATCCGCGTCAACGTCACGCTGATCTTCCAGCCCTCCCAGGCATTGCTGGCGGCCAAGGCCGGAGCCGCCTACGTCAGCCCCTTCGTCGGCCGCCTCGACGACGTCTCCGAAGACGGTATGGGCCTGATCTCGACGCTGGTCGAGATCTTCGGCAACTACGACTACGACACCGAGATCCTGGTCGCCAGCGTGCGCAGCCCCACCCACTTCGTAGAATCCGCGCGCATGGGCGCCGACGTCGCCACCTGCCCATTCAGCGTGATCCAGACCCTGCTCAGGCACCCGCTTACCGACATCGGCTTGGCGAAGTTCCTGGCCGACTGGAAGAGCGTTCCCAAGTAGCCTGGAGACCGGCCCGGCTCGCGCGGCGGCGACCGCCGCCCGCGGGTCCGCCGGATGTGCGCAGCCGCTGCCGGCCCGATCGGCTCCTTGACTCGCGCTCGTCCAGTTCTACGATGGGCCTTCGCGTCGGCGGGCAGACCCGCACGGTTGCGGGTCCGCCTTGAAAGAACTCCCCAAAGTCTACTTCGAACGGCTGCTCGAGACGTCGCCGGACATCATAGTCGCGGTCGACAAGACCGGCACCGTGATCTTCTACAACGGCGGCGCCCGCGAGACGCTCGGCTACGAGGCCCGCGAGGTGCTCGGCACGCCGGTAGCACGGCTCTACCGCGACGAAACCGAAGCGCGCCGGGTGATGGCGGCGATGCGCGGCGGCCACGGGCAGGTCAAGACCTTCGAGACCGAGTTCGCCGCCAAGGACGGCCGCGCCGTGGCGGTGGCGATCTCCGGCTCGATCATCCACGACGAAAAGGGCCGCGAGCAGGGCAGCATCGGCTTCGCCAAGGAAATCACCGACCTTCGCGAACACGAGCAACTGCTGACCCTGGGCCAACTGGCCGTCAGCCTCGCTCACGAGATCAACAATCCGCTCGAAGTGCTCGTCAACCAGGTCGAACTGCTCGAACGATACCTCAAGCAGAAGGCCAGCGAGGAAGACTACGCGCGCGAGCACGATCGCATCGACGCGGTCAAGCGTGAACTCCGGCGCATCCAGGCCATCGTAGAGCGAGTCGGCGAAATGGCCGCGGAAGGCTCCTACGCACTGCGCGAGTACATGCCGGGACGCTTGATGACCGACCTCGGGCTCGACAGCGGACCGGTCCAGCAGACATCGCCGGCGAACGGCGAGGCAGCCAACCATCTGCAAGGCAAGACGGTACTGGTGGTGGACGACGACGACGGTGTGCGGTTGTCGATGGCCGACATTCTGGCCGGCGAGGGCTGCGACGTGATGACGACGCCGTCAGGCCGCGAGGCGCTCAGCTTCCTGGACCAGCGCCACTTCGACCTGGTCATCAGCGACGTGCAGATGCCCGACATGGACGGCTACGAATTGTTCCGCCGCATCCGCAACGGTCACGCCGAGCTGCCGGTGGTGCTGATGACCGCCTACTATTACGACAAGGACCACGTCATCAAACGTTCGAAGGCGGAAGGGCTTCGCGACGTGATCTTCAAGAAGCCGATCGACCCTTCCAGGCTGCGCGAGATCGTCGAAGCGCGCGCGGCCGGCTGAACCCACCCGTGGCCATTCGAATCAACCGCGTCTACACGCGCACCGGTGACGACGGCCAGACCGGCCTGGTCGGAGGCAAACGCGTGGCCAAGGACGACCTTCGCATCCATTCGTACGGCGAGGTCGACGAACTCAACAGCGTGATCGGCGTCGTGCGCGCGCTGCTCGACCAGGCGCCCTACGCGGGCAGCGACGCCGGTGCGCGCGTCGATCAGGTGCTCGGCTTCATCCAGCAGGAACTGTTCGACCTGGGCAGCGAACTGGCCACGCCGGCCGAGGGCGAGTACCGGGGAATGATCCGCATCGGCGACGCCAACGTGGCGCGCCTCGAAGCGTGGATCGACGAACTCTCGGCCGAACTGCCCGAGCTGAAATCCTTCGTGCTGCCCGGCGGCGGCAGCGCCGGCGCAATGCTGCACGTGGCACGCACCGTGTGCCGCCGCGCCGAGCGCACCGTAACGACGCTGGTGCATCACGGCGAGGCCGCGGCCGATCCGGCGCGCTACCTCAACCGTCTGAGCGACCTGCTGTTCGTGCAGTCGCGCTGGATCGCGCACGCCACCGGTTACGGTGAAGTGCTGTGGCAGCATGGGCTCGAGCCGCCGCCTGCCGGCAAGCGCGGGCGCGGGCGACGCGCGGCCGAGCCGGCGAAGGACTGAGCGCGGCCGGCCGCTGCATGGCTGGCGAATCTCGAAGAAGACCAGGAAGAAGAGATGGAAGCCCACGACGCCCCCAGACTGGCGATCAAGCAGATCGAGATCGGCCCGATGGCCAACTACGTCTACGTCATCGCCGACCTCGAAGAACGCAAGGCGATGCTGGTGGATCCGGCCTGGGACATCGGCGCGCTGCTGGCCGAACTCGACAAGGAAGACCTGGAGCTGACCGGCGCCCTGGTCACCCACTACCACCCCGACCATATCGGCGGCGATTTCATGGGCCATCACATCGAAGGGCTCACCGAATTGCTCGCGGCGCGCGGCTGCAAGCTCTACGTCCACAAAGCCGAAGCCCCCTACGTCAAGCAGCAGCTCGGGCTGTCCTTTACCGACCTCGTCGCGGTCGACGGAGAGACCACGCTGGAAGTGGGTCGCATCCCGCTGCGCCTGCTGCACACGCCGGGGCACACCCCCGGCTCGCAGTGCTTCCTGATCGACGGCAACCTGGTCTC
>JACRCR010000193.1 GCA_016218925.1 Deltaproteobacteria bacterium
CGACGGGAGTTTGACTCCCCACCCCGGCCCTCGATAACTGCCCGCTCCGGTGGCCGCCCATGGCGCGGCAGCGCCGCGGCCATCGCGGCAGCCGGTCAAGGAGACCAAGGTGCAAGAGAGATCGGGACTCGTCGCGTTCTGGAAGAACTACGACCGCAAGGCGGTGCTGCGCTACGCCCAGGAAGCCGACGAGCTTGGCTACGATTCCTTCTGGATTCCCGAGGCCTGGGCCTACGAGGCGTTCAGTCTGCTGACCGAAATCGCGCTTCACACCAAGCGCATCAAGCTGGCCACCGGCATCGTCAACGTCTTCAGTCGTTCTCCCGGCCTGATGGCGATGCAGGCCGCCACTCTCGACGATATTTCGGGAGGCCGCCTGATCCTCGGCCTGGGTACCTCGGGAGAAAAGGTCATCCAGGGTTTCCACGGGATGGCTTACGAAAAGCCGCTGACCCGGCTGCGCCAGTACATCCAGGTGGTGCAGACGCTGATTGCGGGCCAGCGCCTCAGTGAATGCGCCGCCGACCTCTGGGAGTTCCGCCACTTCAAGCTCGAGATGACGCCGGTGCGCAACCGAATCCCGATCTTCTGCGCGTGCCTGAACGACAAGGCGATCAAGATGGTCGGCGAGCTGGCCGACGGCTGGATGCCGACCTTCTGGCCGTGGCAGCAGATGGAGAAGGGCAGAGAACTTCTCGCCCAAGGTGCGGCCGTCGCCGGACGTAACGTCAGCGAGATCTCGATCGCGCCGTTCACCACCGTGATCCCGATGCCCGACAAGGAGATGAGCTACCACTCGGCGCGCGGTCTGATCTCGTTCTACATCGGCGGCATGGGCGTCTACTACCACGACATGCTCGCGCGCATGGGTTACCAGGAGAACGTCGATCTGGTTCGCTACCTGTACGTGCAGCGGCAGCGCGAGGAAGCGGCGGCTGCGGTGTCGCAGGAACTCCTGGACGCACTGGTGATCGCCGGCGAGCCGGGCTTTTGCCGCACGCGACTGGGCCAGTGGAGAGAGCACGGCATCAACCTTCCGATCCTTGGTCTTCCCACCGACATGGGCCCGGAGATCTGCTCCATGTACATGCAGATGATGGCGCCGGCGGCCTGAGCCGGCGTGCCGTTTCCGGGCGGCATAGTGATCGCCGCGCTCGCGAGCGGGCTCTTCCTGTTCTTCCTTCCAGGCATGCTGCTGGTGCGCGCGAGCGGCGCGAAGCTGCCTCGCGCCGAGCTGCCGGCGTGGGCGTTTGCCGGATCGGCGGCGGTTCTGTTCGTCTGTTTCGCCGGCGTTGCAGCGCTGGGGTTGCCGCTGAATGCAGCGCTGTGGCCACTCGGCGCTGTGGTCGTGATCGCGGCGGCGGCGGGGCGGCGCGGGGCGCGACTCGGGGACGCGCAGGCGATTGCGGGCGCGACGCAAGAGGAGCCGAGGCGCGACGCCGAGGTGTTTGCGCGTGCGACGCAAGAGACCCGCGCAGGGAGCGTAGCGCCAGCGGCGCGCGGGCAGGATGCGGCGAACGTACCGCCACTGGTATGCGCGCAAAGCGCGCCGCGCTGGTGGAAGCCGCTGCTGCTGGTCGTGGTTGTCGCGGCCGCGGTGGCGGCGGCGATCTTCGCATCCGTCGGCAGCATCGATCGCTGGTGGTACCTCGCCTACGTGCGCAGCTACCTGGAGGGCGACGCGCTTCGCATCACCGAGCCGTTCCTCGGAACCGAGCGGGTGTTCGCACGCTTCGGCGTTCATCCGTGGCTGATGGGGCTGGCGCTGTGGTCGAAGCTGAGCGGCGCCGATCCGGTGTGGCTCTACGAAAGGGTCGCGCCGGTGTTCGCGATCGCGGCTGCGGCGTCGGCGACGATCGCGCTGGCGCGCGCGCTGTTCGGCCACGGCGCCTTGGCGCGCGCCGCGGTGGTGGCGACGTTGCTGTCGTGGAGCGGAGGCCTGCTGCCGGTGCTGGCACGCGCCGGCGAAGACAAGGTGCTGGCCCAGGCCGCGCTGGCGTCTTTGTGTCTGGCGGCATGTCTGAACGCGGTGCGCGGCGAGCGCGGCGCGTTGGTGATGGCCGCGCTCGCGGCGGGCGCAACCGCCACCCTGCACGGCCTGGTGTTCGCGTTCGTGCTCGCGGTGTGGCTGCCGCTTGCGCTGCTACGCGCAGTGACCGCCGCAAGCGAACGCCGCGCTGTGGCCGCGACGACGCTGCTGTTGATGGTAGTTGCCGTGCAGCCGGCGGCGATGGGCTTGATGGTCGAGCGCAGTCTGGTCGAAGCCGGCGCGGTCGCTCGCAGCGCCGATCACCCGGTGCTGCGCGTGCATGACAGCCGCGATCGTACGATCGACGCGGGCAGTCTCGGCTTCGTCGTTCATCCGCGTCTGCTCGCGCATCCACTGTCGCTGCTGGCGCTCGGCGCGCTGCCGCTACTGCTACGCCGCCGCCGCAGCCTCGCCTGCGACTTCCTGCTCGCCAGCACCGCGACCGCGCTGCTGATCGCGTTCGTGCCACCGCTGCCGGCTCTGGCCGCCAAGATCATTCCTGCATGGATGGTCTACCGAGTGCTGTGGGTGCTCCCTCTCGGAGCGCTGGCCGCACTCGGCGCGGCAGAGGTCGCGAAGTGGCTGGGAGGCGGCGAAGTCGCGACGCTCGCGCTGTTGTTCGCGCTCGGCGCGTTTCCGCTGGCAACCTCGATTCAGCAACGCGCCGGAGAGGTTCGCGCCCGCCGCGCCGTGCCTTCGACGGCCGAGTTCTGCGCGGCGGTGGAGGCGGTCGCGGCGCTTCCGGCCGGCGCTCTCGTGGCCGCGGCGCCGCAACTGGCCGAGCGCCTGCCTGCCCTTACCGGTCGCCGCATGGTGGCCACCCTGGACCGCTCGACCATCATGTTCAGCGGCTCGCGCGATGCAGGCGAAGCAAGATTGCTGCTGCGCGCCGCGACCCTTGCCGGTGACACACGCGCCGCAGCACTTGCGACGCAGCTTGCGGTGCACCCCACGCACGCGCTGTTCGACCCGCGTGCCGGCGCCTTGCCGCTGTGCGGACAGCGGCTGCTGAGCGGCGCCGAGTATGCATTGTGCGCGCTGGCCGAGCCCACGGCAGAAACGGAGACGTTGTCGTTGCGGCGCATCGAGGAGATGCCCGGTGGCGCGTTGCTGCCGGAGCGTGGCGGCGGCGGCGCAGCGACGTCAGGTTCCGCGCGCGACGGCGGCTCCGATGACGCGCCCTGCGCTACCTCTTGCACTCCGCCGGCGCGCGGCGAACTGGTCGCGGTTTCTCAGCCCGGCGACTGGGACGCGGCGCCGCCGCTGGTCGACTGCCGCATCCGGTGTCGCACCGAAGTGGGCGCGACGGCCGTGAGCATCCGCGCTGTCGAGATTCTTCCGCTGGTAGGTCGCGCCGTCGACGAACTGCTGCTACGCGCGCGGGGACTTCGCCAGGGCCGCGAGATTTACGTCGCCACCGGCCGCGCGCGCACCGACGGCTCGGCACCACTCCGTTTCGCGCTGCCAGCCGCGGAGACCGCCGCGATCGACACGGTCGAACTGCGCATCGCCTCGGGCCTGCTGCCTTTCGTCAAGCTTCGCGGAGTCAGGTGGAGCGCCGGCGACGCCCGCGTTCCGTAGCGCCGCCCCCGCCTCAGATCAGACCGCGCGCGTCCACCGGCCAGATGGCGACCAGTTTGTCGCCGCGCACGCAGTGGTAGCAGTCGTAGAGATTGACGGTCGGATCGCAGTGCGGCACCACGCACTCGACGACGCTCCCGAGTTCGAGCGTCTTGGACTGATCGGCGAACACGACGCAGCCGTGCTCGTCGCCGAGGAAGCCATACACCGCGTCGTTCGCAGCGCCGCTGGCGATGCGCGGCTTGGGTCCGTCGGTGGCGAATCGCTTGAGGCCACCATCTGTCGTCACCATTCCGCGCGCGTTGTTGCTGACCACGCTGGTCGCGACGAACAACGCGGCCTGGAAGGGCGGCTGCTTCGCGCGCGGCGTGAGCTCGACGTCGCCGTACTCCACGTCCATCACCGCGTAGGAGCCGGCCTGCAACTCGGTGAAGATTCCGGCCTGATGATCGATGTCGTAGGTCCCAGTGCCGCCGCCGCTGACGATCGAGGGCTTCATGCCTTCCTTTTCCAGCGCGCGCACCAGCGCCGAAACGCGGCGCAGTTGCTCGAGCGAGAGGTCGGAGCGCCCCTGGTAGTCCGCGAGATGTTGGAGATGCCCGGCGTAGGCCTGAACTCCGACGAACTCGAGGCCGCGGGTGCTGCGGATGATGCGCGCCAGCGTGACGGCCTCCGATTCGCCGGCCGCGCCGGTGCGGCCCATGCCGACGTCGAAATCGACCAGCACTTCGAGCTTCTTGCGCATGGCCTCGGCGGCAAGACCGAGTTCGACCGCGTTGTGCGGGTTGTCGACGACGACCTTGAGGCCGGTTGCGGCCTGGTTGAGCTTGGCCAGACGTCCGATCTTGGCCGGTTGCACCACCGGCGAGGTGATCATCGTGCCGGCGATGCCGGCGCCGGCCATCACTTCGGCCTCGCCGAGCGTGGCGCAGCAGACGCCGACCGCTCCGGCCTGCACCTGCAGCTTGGCGATGCGGATCGACTTGTGGGTCTTGGCGTGCGGGCGAAGGTCGAGCCACACCGACTTGCAGTGCTCGGCCATGATCGCAACGTTGCGTTCGAGACGGTCGAGATCCAGTACCAGCGCCGGCGTGCTCAGGCGCGCGCGCGAGCCCGCTTGCCCGATCAAAGCAGCGTTGGGCCCCAGGCCTTCCTCGAGAAACGGTCCGCTCAGCAACTTAGCCTGCCGCAAGCGCTGCCGATGCGTCGCCGTCCGAGAACGAGAAGCCGAGCCAGCGGCGTTCCTCGTCCTTGAACGCTTCGAAGATCTCGCCCTCGACCTGACGGTATCTGGCAAGTTGGGCGCGCGCGTGGTCCTCGATGCTGCGATCGAGCGCGAGCTTGGCCAGCCACTCCTCCATCCAGGAGATGTGCCACTTCTCGTCCTTGGTCAGCTCGCCGAGCAAGAGCCGGGTCTCCGGATCGCAGTACGGACTGGCCGCGTGCTCGTTGTAGCGACGCACGGAGCGTTCTTCGACGATGACGGTAAGAGCGAAGAGATCGACTACGCTCAGCGGAATTCCGAGCGCTTTGCCGAGACGCCGCTGGTATCCGTCCGGAACCTCGACCGGGAAACTGCCGAGTTGGCGGATGCGCTTGGTCCAAAGCCACGCATGACGGGTCTCGTCGGCGATGTGCCGCGAAAACAGCACCTGCGTTTCGGGATCCTTGTCCCGCTGCATCATCTTGATCAGCAGCGTGGCTCCGCGCATCTCGGCATCGCGGTAGTAGCTGAACAGCTTGACCAGAGCCTCGGTGGTCGGCTCGATCTGTGGCGTCTGATTGCTCATCGCGTCGAACTCGGGCTGGCACTTCTATACGAAACGCCCGGCGGCCGGAACGCAGCCCCGGCCTCAGTCATGCAGACCATAGAGCGCGGCGAAGGGGTCCCAGGTGGGGTCGCGGTGCCACTCGTACTCCGCCGCTCTCGCCACTTGCTCGGCCGCGTCGGTGCCGTACAGCCTCGCGATCAGCGCCAGCGACATGTCGATCCCGGCCGAGACACCCGATGAAGTGACCGGCCCCCCCTCCGCTGCGACCCACCGCGCCTGTTTCACCCAGTGCACCGAGGGCCCCTGCTCGGCCACCCATGCGAAGGCCCTGTTGTTGGTCGTAGCCAGGCATCCGTCGAGCAGTCCGGCCTTGGCCAGCAGCCCCGCGCCGGTGCAGACCGACGCGACCACTTCCGCGGTCTTCGCCACCGAGAGCAGCCACTCGAGCAGTGCCTGGTTGGCGACCTCTTTGCGGGTACCGATCCCGCCCGGCACCAGGACCAGATCGAGCCTTGGGTGGGTCGCGAAATCCGCGCTCGCCACCGCCTCGGGACCCTGAGCGCTGACCACCGGGCCAATGCGTTCCGAAATCAGGACCAGCCTGACCAGATCTCCGAGCATCCCGAACATCTCCAGCGGGCCGAAGACGTCCAGCAGCTCAAAGCCTGGGAATAGAAGGACTCCGAGGGTTCTCTGTTTGTTCTCCATTTTTGGCTGCCACCTACGCGTACGATCGTTCTATTTTTTGCAATCGCACGCTCGTTCTATTTAATGGCACGGTGCCCGCCATCCAAAGGCCCAAAGGGCTGGCCACTCGCGCCGCCATCCTTCGCAAAGCCGCCGATCTGGCCTCGGTCAGCGGCTTGTCGGGGCTAACTATCGCCAGCCTCGCCGACTCTCTCGCCATGAGCAAGAGCGGTCTCTTCGCACACTTCGGTTCCAAGGAAGATCTCCAACTGGCTGCTGTCGAGGCCGCACGCGAGGTCTTCGAGGCCCGGGTGGTGGAGGCCGCCGCCCACGATGACCCCGGCCTTGCCCGGCTCCGGTCCCTGGTCGAAGCGTGGACCCGCTACGTCGAGAGCGGTGTGTTTCGTGGAGGCTGCTTCTTCGCGGCGGTCTCGGCCGAGTTTGACGACCGCCCCGGGCGGATCCGCGATCGGGTTGCCGAACTGACCGAGCGCTGGCGCGGGTTGCTTCAGGAACAAGCCGAGCAGGCGCGAGCACGCGGACAGATCGACGACGACGCCGACCCGGCGCAGATCGCTTTCGAGCTTCACGCGTTTCTCCATGAAGCCAATCGCGCGTTTCAACTTCACGGAAGCGTCGATGCGTTCGACAGAACCAGACACGCAACCCGCCGTGTTTTGGAACAAGTAATAAGCGACAAATTGCTACAACAAATGTCGCCAAAGTAGTCGACGAGCAGCGTGCAGTGCGCTGCTCGTTCGAAGAAATACAAAATCGCGGATTTCAAAAACTTTTTCAGATCGCGTGCGACTGCATCACCAATTGATGTAAGGAGTCGAGCTGCCTGGGCGACTGGAGACTGAGAACCATCGTCCTCAGCGGACATCGATCGAAATGCGGCAGGGGGGAAGCGCTTGCCGCGCGGAGGCTTCAGTGATCACACCAACACGTACGACTCGTTTGTCGCTCATCCTCGCCACTGCGCTCGCACTGGTGGCTCTTTACGATCACGCATCGGCACAAACATCGCCTCAAACCTGCCTCGCTCAGCAACTGAACGCCTCGGGCAGGACCTGCAAGGCCATCGCGCGCTGTTACGCGCGGGCGATGCAAAGCGGTGAGGCGCTGGATCCGGCTTGTCTGAGCGCCGCAGGGCGGCGGCTGGGAACGATCATGACGGAAGTCGAAACCCTCGCCCTCGGAACCTGCCTCACCGAGCAGATGGCTCCGACCGTGGCGGCGGCAATCGGCGACGGGCTCGATCCGATGGCCAACGCCCTCACGATGGCCGGAGGGCACTGCGCCAGCAAGAAGATGGGCCATCTCGGAAAAGAATGCGCGGGTTACTTCAGGTGCTACGCGGTCGGCGCCGCCGGTTCTTCGAGCGTCGATCCGGCCTGTCTTGCTGTGCACCAGGGGAAACTGGTGAAGACTTTCGACAAGGCCGAGCGCAAAGGCAACTGCGTCGTTACCGGAGACCGCGCGACGCTCGAAGCCATGGTTGCTTCACTCGCAGATGAGGTCTTCGTGATACTGCGCGGCACCGGGACCACGACAACTACCACCACGACAGCGACCTCCTCAACCTCGACGCTGCCGTAGTGAGCGGCCCCCGGCGCTGCGCGCCCCGTGCCCTAGCGCAGCGCCGGGGATGACCGACCGCTACAGTGCCACCCACACCGCCTTGGTCTGGGTGTAGAGCTGGAGCGCTTGCGCTCCGAGTTCGCGGCCAATGCCGCTTTCCTTGTACCCACCGAAAGGCATCGCAGTATCGAAAGCGTTGTAGGTGTTCACCCACACCGTCCCGGCCCGCAGTGCGCGCGCCGCGCGGTGGGCCTTGGTGATGTCACGGGTCCACACCGCCGCCGCCAGTCCGTAGTCGCTGTCGTTGCCGAGCCTGATCGCTTCCTCGACGCTCTTGAAGGTCAGCGTCGAGACCACCGGTCCGAAGATCTCTTCGCGCGCGATCCTCATGTCGTTGCGTACGGCGTCGAACACGGTGGGCTGCAGGAAGTAGCCTTTCTCTCTCGCTCGCGAACCGCCGGTCACCAGCTTCGCCCCGGACTTCTTGCCGTCGTCGATGAAGCCGAGGATCTTGCTGAACTGTTCTTCGCTGACCTGCGCGCCCATCTGCGTGGCCGGGTCGAGAGGATCGCCGACGCGGATCGTCTTGGCATGAGCCGACAGCGCTTCGACGAACTGGTCGTGCACCGGCTCCTCTACGAACAGTCGCGATCCCGCGCAGCACACTTCGCCCTGGTTGAAGAAGATCCCAGCCATCGCGCCCTTCACCGCGGCCTCGATGTCGGCATCGGCGAACACGATATTGGGAGACTTGCCGCCGAGCTCGAGCGACACGCTCTTGATGTTGATCGCAGCCGCCCGCTGGATGATGCGCCCCACTTCGGTGGAACCGGTGAAGGCGATCTTGTCGACGCCCCGATGTTCGGCAAGTGCGGCGCCGGCTGTGGGCCCGAAGCCGGTCACGATGTTGACCACACCGATGGGAAGCCCCGCTTCGATCATCAACTCGCCCAGTCGCAGTGCGGTGAGCGGCGTCTGCTCGGCAGGCTTCAGTACGCAGGTGTTGCCGCACGCCAGAGCCGGCGCCAGCTTCCACGACGCCATCAGCAGCGGGAAGTTCCACGGGATGATCTGCCCGCACACCCCGTGAGGCTCGCGCAGCGTGTAGGTGAAGAAGTTCGGCGATGCCGGGATCGTCTCGCCGAGCACCTTGTCGGCCCAGCCGGCATAGTAGGCGAAGACTTCCGCGGCCTGCGGAACGTCTACCGCCGAGGTCTCGGAGATCGGCTTGCCGTTGTCGAGCGATTCGAGCACCGCCAGCTCATCGCGGTGCGCGTCGATGAGTTCGGCCACCTTGTAGAGGAAGCGCCCGCGGTCGCGCGCGCGCATCTCCGACCACGCGCCACCATCGAACGCGCGGCGCGCGGCCGCGACGGCCTTGTCTACGTCGGCCTTGTCGCCTTCGGCGACCACGGTGAGGACTTCTTCGGTAGCGGGATTGATGGTCTCGAAGGTCTTGCCGCTGGCAGCGTCGACGAAGCGATTGTCGATCAGCAGCTTGCCGGGACGGATCGAGACAGGGGACTTTACTGATGCAGCGCTTGCCATTGCGGGATTCCTCCGAGCCTGAAGTTCAGGACCGGCGGACGCTACGCCCGCGCTGGAGGCGGGTCAAGGTTGGCGGTTGGACACGCACGCCGCTAGTGCAGCCCGCCGCGCGAACCGTCGACGGCGGCGGCGAGCTCGCCGGCGAGTGCCTCGGCCGCGCCGCGCAGCAGCGCCGGATTGATGATCTTCGGCAGCACGCCGACCACCTCCGAGCGCTCGGTGGCCCGCAGGCGGCCCACGCTGCGGCCGTCGCGATCGATCAGCACTACTTCGACGGTCACCACCGCATTCCCCTGCGTAGCGAAGAAGCTCTGGTCGACGCCTCCCTCGATCGAGTACGACACGACCGACGGACGCACTTCGAGAGTTCCGGCCGGGCCCATCGAACCGATCAGACCGCGCCGCGCCAGTTCCTCGTGCAGCGTCTCGTCGAAGACGTCGCGGGTCTCTCTGGAAACGTCGATCCCTTCAGGCAGCGTCACCTCGATCGGGTCGAAGCGCGTGCGTGAATCCAGACTCTCGACGTTGCGCTGAACATGAACGTTCTGCTTGGCGCTGCCGCACGCGGCCAGCGTCGCGGTCACAACGCACGCCAGCGCGCAGGCGAAAACGGATCGGTGGGTTCGGAGTCGTTTCATTGTGCGAAAGTAGACGCGGCAGCGATCGGTTGCTACCGGGGAGCGGCCGCGGGGGTGGGGGTGCGGGCGTCAGCGCGGCCGCGGACACGGGCGCGATTGCGGTCGCGTGAAGCCACGCCGATTCGCCGGCGCCGCGCGCTCGCCGCGCCATTTGCCGCCGCGCGCTCGCCGCGTCATTCGGCCCGGCGGGCGCTCGCCGCGTCATTCGGCCCGGCGCGCTCCTATGAACAGCAACACCGCGGCCCCGAGAAATCCGATGACGCCGATCAGACCGAACGGCGGGAAGTCCGGCGCCGCGCCGGCCGCGCCTTTGGCGGCCAGTCCGAGCGGGAGAACGAACGCGGCGACAGCAAGCCACGAGCAGGCTCTCTTCAATCCGTCACTGAGCGCGAGCCTGTCCACCAGCAGACCGACCACTAGGTTCAGGATCGAGATCGGCATCCCGTGCGAGTGTCCCTCTCGCAGGTAGAAGCGCGTCAGAGTGAGTAGGTGGTTTCCCTCCTGCACCGCGAACCGATCGAAGGTGAATCCCAGCGCCATGCCGCCCAGTGCGCAGATCACCAGACCTGCCGCCCCAGCCATGATGTTCAAACGTCCGTATCGCATCGGTTCCCTCCTGAAAGTGGCCGCGAAGGCCGGGGGCCGAGCCTAACAGCTCCGCCCCTGCGCGGCGAGACGGGACCAGAAACCGCCCGTCCCGGCGTGCCGCGCTGTCTTCGTCGACTCGCGGCCGCAAGCGGAACCGTCGACAACGCGGCTCGAGTCCACGGCGTTGCGTCGATAGGTTGCGCCCATTGCGATGCTACTGGCCGCAGATGCGGTGCTGATAGTCGTCGTTGCGCACGATCACCCAGCGACCTTCACCGGGAAGTTCGCGCACCCGGTAGCACTCGCTGATGTTGCGCTCCTGCGAGACCTTCCCGTCCTTCCAGTAGAAGGTCATGCTGTAGCGAACGCCGAACGTTGCCTGCGAACCCTCACTGCCCTGGTACATGACCTCGTACTTGCCGACCTCGACGCGCTCGAGCCTGTCGAAGTCGCGGCGCCGGCGCTCCTTGATCTCGTCGTAGCCGCGCTGGTAGGTGGTACCGCTCTTCATCCGGCCAGACTGCACCACGCCGCCGTCGAGTTGACGCATGTACGACTCGAAATCCTTCTGCAGCCACGCTTGATAGAGAAGGTCGATCGGCTCGCGCATACGGTCGATCCTGGTGCCCACCCGTTCCGGAGTGTCGCTGCGCGTGAGAAAGCCCAGATCCCGCAACGTCTGCACACCTATCGTCGGTAGCGGATCGAGCGGCGGCACCCCCTTGGCCGTAGACAAGAGCAGGAACTCGCCGCCGCCGTGGCCGGCGAGGCTGCCAAACGCCGGTGTGTGCTTGGGGTTGGCGCTCAGAGCCTGAACGTACGAGGCCAGCTCCGCGAAAGTGATGACGCCGCTGTCGCGCCGGGTCACCACGCCCGGCTCCAGTCCCTTCAGCAGGAAGTACGTGAACCAGCTCAGATGCGCCGGACCGTTGTCGAGCACCTCCTGATCCTCGCCACCTGCGCTCAGGTACTGGCGCACCTTTCGCGAACTGAGGTCACGCACCAGGAATGATTCGCTCGCGTACAGCGGCGGGGCCCCGGCACTGCGGGTCTGGAACTGGCCCATCAGGCCCGCATAGCAACTGTCGAATATGAACAGCTGATGGCGGGCTCTGTCGAGTTCGCGCGAGTATGCGACGACATCCCCGGTCGAGATCAGCGAATCCGGATCGTCCGTGCTCAGCCCACCCGGTACCACCAGATAGGCCACGTCCACCCCTTCGGTGTGCCGTGCCTTGCCATGACCGGCGAAGAAGAAGACGAAGCGATCGTTCTCCGTGATCCGCGTGGCGATCGCACGAACCGCATCACCTACCTTGGACTTGGTCGCGTTCTGGGGGCCGATCAGCGGCGTGACCTGGTAGTGCTGGGCCGCGAAATAGCGCGCGACCGCGTTGGCGTCGGACTCAGCGTTGGTCAACTTGCGAAGATGGAGGCCAGAATAGTCGTCGACGCCCACGACCACGGCGTAGCTATGCGCGAAATCCTGTCCGCGCGCCGCACCGCTGCTGGTGAGCACGACGCCAAGCACCAGCGCAAGAAGCATCGTTCTGCACATGGCTATTCCTCGCTTCGTACCGTCAGTCCTCCAGGGCCCATGTCGACTTGCGCGGTAGCCTGAAGGGCCTCCTTCGGGACGACTATCTCGGCCGGCGAGGTCCAGACCAGCGTCGCGATGATCACTGCCCCGAAGAAGGCAAAGAAAGTTCCCGGCGCCATGTTGCTCATCTTCAGGGTGTTGCCGCCCACCCCGGCTTCGACACTGCCCTGCTGGGCGGCGAAGCCCCCCATGAACAACCGGTAGCCAAGGATGACGCAGACCAGTCCGCACGCCAGAACACACAGCCGCCAGATCAGCACGTAGAAAACAGAAACGATGAATGCATCCATCGGTACTCCTCCCTCGAACCAGCCAGCTACGCGATGGGCGCGTGCGGCCTGTTGCCAAACGGCATGGCGTTAACGCGGCTCAAGTCCACGGCCTTGCCTCGATGCGCAGCGTGCCGGTCAAGCCGGGGCGTGTCTTCTGCTCGATCGGAATGTCAAAGGCGAAGCCGCCGTCGCCGTCGAGTAGTCGCGTCTGCGCGGCGATGCCCGGCTTTCCCGGGTTCACCGTCTGATAGCCGTACTTGACGCGCCAGCCTCCCACCGCCTGCTTGTCCGGAATGACCTCGACGATGACGAATTTCTGCAGAATGCAGCCGCCTTCGTAGTGGTGCTTCATGAAAAGCACGCCGTCCACCTCGTAGTCGGGGACGAGCACCTTCAGATCCAGCGCGAAACTGACCGACTTGGAGCTCTTGACGCTCTTGCTCGGATCGAGAAATACCGAGAACAGGTGCGGGCTCTTGCTGCGATCGGGCGCGCGAATTGTCCCAGGTTTGCCCGGGAACAGTTCATCGTAGGTACGAAAGATCGCCGAGTTCTCGCGCACCTCGCGGCGGGTCATCTGCCACTGGCACGCGCGTATCGATGCCGCGACCTCGAACTGGTAGGAAGCCTCGACCGACTTGTTGTTGCGGCGTTTCTCGTCGAGTTCCGCCGGCAGTGTGATGTCGTCGATGTCGAGGATGCCGTCCACGCGCAGCCTGCCGAACAGGAAGCGCACCAGATTCTGGTATCCCTCCTCGGAGTTCACGATGCCGTAGTGACCCGAGTGGCTGCGGTTCACGAAAGCCCGTGGCGATGAAACGTCCTTGCCGTCTGCTCCCAGGCCGTGCGTGGTCGCGTTCTCGATGCGCACCAGGCCGTCGCTCGCCTCCCCGACCGCCCACGCTGCAACGCCTCCGGCCGCCGAGTAGTCGCGCGGGTTGGTGCCCACGAGGTTGAAGATCCTCTGCGGCGGGAAGTTGCGCACCACCGAGACGTCGTCGTCTTGATTCAGCCCCAGGTAGCCGGCCATGCGCTTGCGGTTGAAGTTGTTCACGTCACCGAAGGACAGCCAACCCGGCACGTTGCGTACGACGCGCATGTCGATGCCGTTGTGCGGCGTAGCGTAGGTGAAGACCTTGTCCACCGCGGCGCGCGCATCGGCAGAGCCAAGGTTCGGGTTCTGCAAGAACGCGCGGCACACCAGCCCACCCATCGAGTGAGCGACGAGATACACGCGAAAGTCCTGCGGCGCCACGTCGTTCGCAGGATTGGCGCAGACGCAGTCGCGCAGCCCCAGCACGAGCTTGCTGAGCCCGCTTGCGAAACGCTCGATCGGCGGCGTCTCGCCGGCGCCGAAATCCTTCGACGCCTCGTCATAGTAGCGGTAGATGATAACGCTACGGTACGGCACCGGACGGTTCGGGTCCCTCGCCGCCACCAGATCCTCGCCGTCCACGAATACGTCGTCGTAGTCGTGCTCGCTCATCAGCCGCACCAGCGGCGACTCGAAGTAGAAGCGCTTGACCTCGCCGGTCCACACCATGCGCGCCTTGGTCGAGCCGATGTTGAAGCCCATGTAGGGATCCGCGACGGTATCCTCGATCTCGCCCTGGGTCGCGGCGAAGCCGCGCACGTAGATGATCGGATGGAATGGGTGCTTCGATGGCATCTGGGGATCTCCTTGTGCCGTGGTCGTCCGCTTGTCGGCGGCGCGCCGGGTGTTCTAACGCTGTGATCGCTGGTGGCTTCGGTGTCTTCGAGGTCTCGAAGATCGGCGAAGGCTCGCGAGCGGAGCGCATTGTAGGACGAGTCGGCCCTCGGCCGGAAGGCTCGGGAGAAAGATTGCGGTGCTTTTCGGGGAGGTGACCTGCCGGTATGCCGACACGAGAGTGACGCATGTCACACCGGAGCGCGGAGGTCCTCGAGCATAGCCGAGGGCGGCGGTCCTGGAGCGAGATGACAACGCAGCGCGCGTGGCGTTGATCGGCCGGGTCTTGCGGCGGCGCCGGACTTCACTTCGGCTCAACGAACGCCTTCTCGGAAGTCAGTGCCTCGAACAGTGCTTCCGTGACAGGACGGCCCGGCGTGCCCGTTCCGAGCAGATCCCACGACTGCTCGATGTGGAGGAAACGCCCGCTGGGCCCGTCCCCCGCGCTGGTACAAGGGTTCGTGCTCCCATTCAGCTCCCGCCCTTGCACGTTGTCCCTCGCGCAAAGAGGGATCTTACCTTCGCTCTGATCGGTCGCATCCTGGCAACTGACGAACCGCCGTTTCTCGCCGCCCACACGGGCTCGCAAGACATCCCTCACCTTGGCAGCGAAAACGGAGGCTCCGATGCACAGCGCCACAGGGAGGAACGCGATCGTGCCAATCGGTCGATGTCGGATCATGCCAATTGTACTCCCGGGTGGCGCACGTGAGTAGCCGGCGCGGAGGGTATGACAAAGCAGTAACTTCCAGGGCCAGGCTGCTCCAAACACTTGCGCGACTTGGGTCTAGCTCGCCTTCCGCGTCTTCGCCTCGGACGGCCGGCGCGGCTCGAATCGGACGTACTTTCGGCCGGTTTGCTCCTGCTGTTTGCGAAGATCGTCTACAATCGCCCGCAGATCGTAGCTGAACCGCTCCGCGTGCTCCTGGCGAATCCTGCGAACCTCTTCAACGATGGGGTCTTTCCACATGGGAGGTTACTCCTCGATGAGTTCTTCGGGTGTGCACAGCACCGTCGGTTCGCAACCCCGCTCGATACAGACCTCATCGATCGCGCGGCGCATTGCCGCGTTTGCGATGTGGGTACAATTCCAAGTGAGGAGGTAGTCGATACCGTTCGTTGCGGCTATGGCAATGTGCAGCGCATCCTCTGCGGCTACGGCAGGGACTGCGCCGCGCCGTACCAGTTCCTCTGCCAGTTCGAGTGCCGTCGTGCCCACCTCCAGCACGTCGATCCCAGCCACTACGGCACCCCTTCGTTCGGCGGCCTCGGGATCGCCAGCTGCCGCCTCTCGGATAACGACCTCCGACACGACGAGGTAGTAGTCGTTGCGTCGTTGCTCCCACCACTGACGAGTCAGCTCCTGGTGTGCCGCAACGACGATGTCACGGCTTGCTCGAGCGGTCAGGTAGCTGATCACCGTCGTCTCCAGATAGACTTTCGCTTTCACGTTCTTGATCGTAGGCGGCACATCGCTCTTCGTCAATGATCCTTACGCGGTGGTCGAACGATTGCCGTGACCGGACGGCGCGAAACGCTCGAACTCTGCGCCGGCGGTAGTGCCGGCCTGGTCGACGGCGGTGTTGAACATCACCGAATCCATTCTAGGGTACGGTGCCTCTCACGCGGAAGCCCACCTTGTCACCGGAATTCACTACTAAACCGGATGCCTCGCAGTTCCATGGCGGCTCAGCTCCCCGGATGACAATCCGCTGCCCGGACGTGAAGTTCTTGCAAACGACTCCTTTCACCGCCGCTCCGTGCGAAGTGACGCCGAACCGTTCCTTGACCTCGAGATCGGTGCCTCCGATCGTGTATGACTGCGAGGGGAACGGTGGCGGAAGATCCACGACGCGAATCGCAGCCGAATAGAAACCGATCGGCAGTAGCCCGAGGTCGGCCTCAACCTTCCAGAAGGAGAAGGCCTGACCACAAGACCAGAGTTTCGACCGCAACAGCACGACATCGACGCTCGTTCCGTTCGAGGTCGCTTCCACGAGTTGCGGTTCACAGGTATCCGAAGCGATCCCCGAGATGAATAGCGACGTTGGTTGGTAGGGGGATGGCGACGCAGGCTCTACGGTGACCTCAACAGACGAGAATTCTGCCGAGACTGCGCCGGGAACGCCGCAGATAGAGAGCAGCGCGGTCGAAACGATCCCCAAGAGAGCTCCGCCTTGCCGGATCGTTGCTGCACTCATGGAGAAAGCCTCCTCTTGGGTAGCGCTCTGCACGCTGTCCAACGATTGCCGTAAGATGCAGCGGCCGCGGCCGCGACATGACGAACCCACGGCACCGCACCTGCGGCCGCTGCGAGCTTGACGGCTTTGTTCGGCAACGACGTTACCTGAGTCGCGACCGCCAGTAACCTGGGCGACGATGCAGATGCATGACGGCCACGATGAACATCCGCTCCGCTTCGGCCCGATAGACCAGACCATACGGGAAGCGTGGGACGATGATCCGACGGAGACGGCCACCGAACGGGCGTCCAATTTCCGGAAACTCTTGGAGTCGGGTGTAAGTGTGTTCGACCAGCGTGATGAAATCGTGCCCGAGACCGGGCGCTTGCCCTTCGTAGTAGAGGGCCGCCGCCAAGAACTCGGCGCGTGCTTCTTCGTGAAACTCGACTCGCGTCACCGAAGCTTCGACCGAGCATCCGCGATGACCTCGTCAGCGCTAACGCCGATTGCCCGCCCGGATTCGAGTTCGTCCAAGCGACGCTCGGCTTCGGCGAGCCAGATTGCGTCGAGCTGGGCGTCCGTTTCTGAGTCCAGGCTCGCAAGAAGACGCTCTGCCAGTCGTGCGCGCGCCTCGGCTGGCAGTTGCAGGGCTTCGGATTCCAGATCCTTTGTCGTTTCAGCCATGGGGGGAACCTAGCACAAAACCTGCGGCCTGCCCACGCGCGTCAGCCGGGGCAACCCGCGCAAATTCTGCTGCCGAACGATGCACGTGAGCAGCCGGCGCAAGACACGTCAATTTGTCACGCAGCGTCATGCCGGCCTGCTCGAGGTGCTGGTTATGTGCGGCACATCAGAGATTGAAACGCTCGATGTCGAGCGCTCCGTGAAAGACTCCGAGGATGTCGATGCTGCCATCCGGCTTGATGAGATAGGCGATGCGGTAGTGGCC
>JACRCR010000033.1 GCA_016218925.1 Deltaproteobacteria bacterium
GATCAACCCATTATCTCCCCCTCGATCGCAAACACGCTCGCGGCGCTGGCCGCGGCAACGTGTCTGTCGGTCATCCTTGCCGGCACATCTGATGCCGTCGCTGCACCGACTGCGACCTTGCCGCGGATCGCTACGCCCACCGCGGCGCAACTCGCGAAGGGTTCCTACGGCTGCGGCTGGGCTCACCTGGGCGCACTGCGCCAGTGGCAGCAGCGCATCGCCGAAGCGCGAACCGTGAGCGAGGCCCGCGAGCTCGCTGCGGGTCCGGTCCGGACTGCGCGCCACGCGCTCGGCGTGGCGCGCATCGCCAACCCGTGGAGTGCCTCGCTGGCGAAGGCGGACACCCGGCTTTCCGAATTCGAACGCGGGGTCGAGACCAGCCCTACCGCGGCTGACGTCGCAGCCCGATTCGGCGGCCTGGTCAAAATCGACCCCTCGGGCAAGGACCCGGTGATGCTCGCCGACCTGCAGGTTGCGAACGTAAAGGTCGACGGCCCCGGCGGATGCCGCTACAGCACCGGCGAGATCGTCGCGATCGTGATCGGATTCATCCTGTTCATCATCCCCGGAATCATCCTGTTAGTGGTGCTGTGCTGACGAAACGACACTGGCGCCGCGCGCCGCACGCCAACGGTATCGTGCCGCGATCTTGAAGGAGTAGAAGTGTCCCTCGACGTTGCGAGTTGGAACCAACTGCTTGAATGGCTCCGGGAGCTGGATCTGGTGCGGAACACTCAGACGGCATGAGCACGAGCGCGCGGGAAACGATCGCGGATCGGCCCCTGCGCCCCTGCTGGGGCCATCCTTCGCGGGGTTGGAACCAGCGTAACCGGCCAGGTGAACTCCAGAGCCGCCTTGTCCGAGAGTCGGAGCGCGAGTATCCTCGTGTCCGTGAGCCCGCTCGACCGCATCAGCGTCGATCCTGAGGTCCGCTTCGGCAAGCCTTGCGTGCGGGGGACCCGCATAACCGTCGGCGAGGTGCTGGCCTACCTGGCAGGCGGCCGAGAAGAGTCCGAACTCCGCGCCGACTTTCCCCAACTCGCCCACGAGGATGTCCTGGCCTGCCTCGCCTTCGCGGCTGAGCGGGAGAGGCGGGTAACTGCCGTCGCAGGGCTCTGACCCGTGCCGAAACTCCTCTTCGACGAGAACCTCTCCGAGGCCGTCGTCGACGCGATCAGCGATCTCTTTCCCCGCTCCGTCCACCTACGGCCACTCGGTCTCGGCGGGGCCTCCGATGCCGAGGTGTGGGAGACGGCCAAGAAACTCGGCCTGATCCTGGTCACGAGAGACTACGACTTCCAGATCATGAGCGTGATGCACGGGCACCCGCCGAAGGTCATCCATCTGGATGCGTTCAATCCATCCAACGCAGATGTCATCCGGATTTTGCGGCGACATGCCACAGACATCGGTCGCTTTGCGGAAGACGCGGAGAGCAGCTTCCTCGGTCTTCGCATCCGTTGAGCGCGGTGATCCGGCAAAGGTCCGGCGCGGCGTCTCGGGGCACGGCTGCGACGCGTTGGTAAGAGAGTGTCCCCGACGGGATTTGAACCCGTGTTACCGGCGTGAAAGGCCGGTGTCCTGGGCCGGGCTAGACGACGGGGACGAAAAGATCTCTACGTCATTCCAAACGATGAGCCGTGCTGGACTCGAACCAGCGACCCGCTGCTTAAAAGGCAGCTGCTCTACCGCCTGAGCTAACGGCTCAAAAATAGCCTCGGACCATACCAACCCGGCCTCTTTTTGCAACTCACCGGGCGCGCGGGTGGCTGCCGGTCGGTCGCGCCTCCACATCCGAGCGGCAGCGCGGACACGGCGACCGCAGTTCCGAATTCGCGCCGGCGCGGATAGGAAATGCGGATGCGCTACTGGCTGGCCAAATCGGAACCATCAACGTATTCGTGGGAGCGTTTTCTCGCAGACGGACGCACGGTCTGGGACGGAGTGCGCAACGCCCAGGCACGCAACCACCTGGCGGCGATGAAGAAAGGCGACCGGGTGCTCTTCTACCACAGCGGGGACGGCAAGGCGGTCGTCGGCATCGCCAGCGTCGTGCGCAGCGCCTACCCGGATCCCACCAGCGCCGACCCGCGCTGGCTCGCGGTGGATCTCGCGCCACTCAGAGTTCTGGAACATCCAGTCACGCTGAGCGCGATCAAGGCCGTGCCTTCGCTGCGCTCCATCGCGCTGGTTCGGCAGAGCCGCCTTTCCGTGATGCAGCTTGGCGCGGACGAATTCGCCGCCATCCTCGCGATCGCCGAGGTCTGAGGCGGCGGTGGACTTGCGCGGCTCCACCGAGACGACCATCGCGGGCCTCACTGCGCACTACACCTGCATTGATCTCGTCGTCGAAGATGACGGATCCGGCCCCCTCGCATCTGCCTCGATCGCGCTCTACCTGCTCGCCGAACCCGAACGCGCCATCGACGCGCAGGCGCTGCTGCGTGAGAGCGTGATCCCGGATCCCCCCTACTGGGCGTTGGTGTGGACCGGCGCCCGGGCGATCGCCGCGCTGCTGCTGGAGGGTGGTTCCTTGCAGCCGCGACGCGTTCTGGATCTCGGCTGCGGGCTCGGCCTGTCAGGACTGGCGGCTGCCGAGCGCGGCGCTCGCGTCGTGTTCGGCGACTACCTGGAGGAGCCGCTCGAATTCGTGAGGGCTTCGCTGGCGCGCCGCGATCTGCGATGCGTGGCGACCGACGGGCACCCATCGATTCATCACGAAGTACGCCGCATCGACTTTACCTGCGATCGTCTCGGCGAGCGCTTCGACCTGATCCTTGCCGCTGACGTCGTCTACGACCCCGCTCACTACCAGGTCTTGGCGGAATTTCTCGACCTCCACCTCGAAGACGACGGAAGGGTGCTGCTCACCGAAAGCCTGCGCGCCGACGCACGCGTTTTTCTCGACGGGCTGTGTGTGCGCGGATTCGAGGACGATCGCCGCTGCCTGTGGGTGTTGGAGGACGGCCGCCGCGAACGCACCTGGCTGCACACGCTGCGACGCCGGCCGCTGTGAGCCGGCGCCGACGCTCCGCGCGCGATCCGCACCTTCCTATGCGCGTTGACTCATACACGCGCGGGGTAACCACGCGGATTGCAGCACTCCATCCGCGCGGCGACAGCTTCGTCGACGACTTATTACGCGAGGTTGTCCTCGCCCACCGCGACCACCGGCCGCGGCGGGCGCGGTCCGTGGAACTGATAGTAGGTGCATTCGATCTGCGCATTGTAGAGCTTGCGGCGGCGCTCGGCCCGGCGCCCCACCACCCGCTCGAAATCCGGCCACGAGGTAAGAACGAAGAAGGACCAGGTTGGCAGTCCGGCGAACACGCGCGGGATCGACTCGTATAGCGCGCGTACGTCGCGGCGCTGCTCGAGCCGCACGCCGTAGGGCGGGTTGGTAACGATGCAGCCGTACGATCGCGACGACGCCAACTCGGCGAACGCGCGGCGCTGGAAGTGGATGTCCTGCTCCACCCCGGCTCTCGAGGCGTGCCGGCGCGCCATCGACAACTCGTTCTCGTCGAGATCGTTGCCGAGAATGCGCTCGGCAAGCGGCGCCGAGCGTGCGTCGCGGGCCTCCTCCAGCGCAAGTCCCCAGGCATCTGCGTCGAACGTCGGCCAGCACTCGGCCGCGAACGAGCGCTGCAGGCCCGGCGCAATGTTGCGACCGATCATCGCGGCTTCGATGCAGATCGTTCCGGATCCGCAGAACGGATCGATCAGAGGCCGGTCGCGCTTCCAGAAGCTGAGCAGCACCAGGCCAGCGGCGAGCGTTTCGCGAAGCGGCGCTGCACCGGTCAGGTCGCGATAGCCGCGCTTGTGCAGTCCGTCGCCGGAAGTGTCGATAGTCAGCGTGGCAACGTCTTCGAGCACAGAGACCTCCACCGCGACGCGCGCGCCGGTCTCGGGCAGCGTCGATGTGTGGTACGCGCTGCGCAGCTTTTCGACGATCGCCTTCTTGACGGCGCGTTGCAGCGCCGGGACGCTGGTCAGAGAGCTCTTGACCGACCGGCCCGCGACGGGGAATTCGGCATCGCGCGCGATCCACTGCTCCCACGGCAGCGCATAGACACCGTCGAACAAAGCCTCAAAATCCGCCGCGGCGTGGCGCCCGACGCGAATCTGCACGCGGTCGGCCGTGCGCAGCCACAGGTTGGTTCGCGCCACCGCCAGCGCGTCGCCGCTGAACTCGACGCGTCCGGTCTGGGTTATCGTGGCAGCGTAGCCGAGACCTTCGAGTTCGCGGGCAAGCACCGCTTCGAGGCCGAACGTGGAGGTCGCGATGAGATCGAGTTGCATCGCGGCGGTCAGCGGCCGGCCAGCGCAGCGCCGACGATGGCCTCGGCCTCGGACTGGATCCGGCGCAAGTGATCGGCGTCGATGAAGCTCTCCGCGTAGATCTTGTAGACGTCTTCGGTCCCCGAGGGGCGCGCCGCAAACCACCCGTTCGCGGCGGTCACCTTCAGTCCACCGATGGCGGCGCCGTTACCGGGGGCCCTGGTGAGTTTCGCCGTGATCGGCTCACCGGCCAAGGTAGTCGCGGTCACCGCTTCGGGAGACAATGCCGCCAGTGTCTTCTTGCCCGCCGGTGAAACCGGCGCGTCGATTCGCTCGTACAGCGGCGAACCGTAACGGGTCTCGAGATCGCGATAGTGTTCTGCCGGCTCGCATCCGGTGACAGCGGTCATCTCGGCCGCCAGCAGGTCGAGCAGGATGCCGTCCTTGTCGGTCGTCCACACGCTGCCGTCGATGCGCAGGAACGACGCTCCGGCGCTTTCCTCACCGCCGAAACCGCACGACCCCTCCAGCAACCCCTGCACGAACCACTTGAAACCGACCGGCACTTCGCTCAGCCGCCGCCCCAGCCCCGCGGCGACCCGATCGATCATCGAACTCGACACCAGCGTCTTGCCGACTGCGACATCGTTGCCCCAGCGCGGCCGGTGCGCGAACAGGTACGAGATCGCCACCGCCAGATAGTGATTGGGGTTCATCAGGCCCACCGACGGGGTGACGATACCGTGACGGTCCGAGTCGGCGTCGTTGCCGAAGGCGACGCTGAACCGATCCTTCAGATGGATCAGGCTGGCCATCGCCGACGCCGACGAACAGTCCATGCGGATCTTGCCGTCCTTGTCCACCGTCATGAACGAGAACGTAGGATCGACCGCTCGATTGACGACTTCGAGATCGAGCCCGTAGATCGACGCGATCGGATCCCAGTAGGCCACGTTGGAACCGCCCATCGGGTCCACGCCGATCTTGATCTTGGCACGTGCGACCGCACCGAGATCCAACACGGTGGCGAGATCGGCAACGTAGGGACCAACGTAGTCGTGGCGGTGGGTAGTGGCAGCCGCCAGCGCACGTGCATACGACCAGCGCCGCACACCGGCCAGACCCGCGGCAAGATACTCGTTCGCACGGGCTTCGATCCTGCCGGTCACGTCGGTGTCGGCCGGACCTCCCGAAGGAGGGTTGTACTTGAAGCCGCCGTCTTCGGGAGGGTTGTGCGAAGGCGTGACAACGACACCGTCTGCCACGCCCGCAGTGCGTCCGCGGTTGTGGCTGAGGATCGCGTGCGAGATCACCGGAGTGGGCGTGAACCCCAGCCCGTCCTGGATCACCGTGTCGACCCCGTTGGCAGCGAGTACCTCGAGCGTCGAAACGAAGGCCGGCTCGGACAGTGCGTGCGTGTCGATGCCGACGTAGAGCGGACCGTCGATCCCGCGCTCGGCCCTGAAATCACACACCGCCTGCGTGATCGCCAATACGTGGGCCTCGTTGAACGAGCCACGCAGCGATGACCCGCGATGCCCGGAGGTTCCGAAAGCCACCCTCTGCGAGGGATCCTCGACGTCGGGCCGCGCGGCGAAATAGGCCGCGACCAGTCGCGGCACGTTGACGAGAATATCACGAGGGGCCGGCTTGCCGGCGAGCGGGTGGATGGCCATCGAAGGCTTGTAGCGCACGCGCTCCGTCGGGTCAGACCGACGGGTTCAGCTCCGCCGCGCGGATTGCGCTACCGAACGGCCGCTGCGGCCTTGGCGCCGGCAGCCTCCGCCTCGGCCTTGGCGCGGTCCTCGAGCGCGCCGGGCTGCGGCTTGCTCTCGTGCGCGAGATCCGGGGTCTGAGCGTCGTGGAAATGGCCGTGCTCCTGGTTCCACACCTTGCCGGGAGCCACCGAATGCGTACCGTCCTTTCCGCCCTTCACGTGCCAGTGTCCGTGCTCGGCCGACCACACCCGGTGCGAGGCATCGCCGTCAGCAGTGACGAGGGCCCGTACCACCGCGACGGCGCCGACCAGTAGCATCACCGCCGCCAGCAGCCCCGCGATCCGAAAGAAGTTCCCCTCCGCATCAGCCTGGGGCGCCTCGGCGGAACCGCAACAACGTTTGAACTTCTTGCCGCTGCCGCAGCCACACAACTGATTGCGACCCGCTCTCGTGACCGTGCTCGCCATGGCGGCGAACCCTAGCACAATGCGGCAACGAGCGAAGTCGCGCTCCCGCCGGCGGGGCCAGCGCCAGCCGCCGGGGGGAAGTGCCAAGCGGGCCTTTGATCGCTCGGGCCCCTTTGTTATGCAGGCACATGGCCCTGCCCGCGTCGCGTTTCGATCCCTGTTGGGACGCGTATCCAAACACGGTGATCGAGATCGGAGACGCCGGGGAGCTGCGCATCGACCTTCGCCTCCCGATCGGCCCCGCGCAAATCGAGGCGCTCTCCAGGCTCGGCCTTGGTGGTTCGTTCGCCGTTGTCACCGCCTGCAACCCGCGTGGCCGCCGGCTCGCCGCGCCGCACAACGAACGCCGCGGCAGACGGTTGCACGCGCGAATAGCGGCCCAAGCAGTCACGTGTTGCCGAGCCGACGGAGTGGCCGCCGACGCCAGTCATCGCGAGCCCGGGTTCGCCGTCGCTACCGACTTGAAAACCGCCGTCGCGCTCGCGGCCGCCTGCGAGCAATCGGCAATCTTCTGGTTCGATGGCCTGCGCTTTCGAATAGTGCCGGTGCTCGAGGCAGGCGCCGCCGCAATCGACCTTCCGGCGGGCCAGACACCCGCGCCGGTGTCATGATGTCTGAGATGGGAAGAACGGCGAGGTCACTGTTGCGAGCACTCCCGCTCGCGGCGAGCCTGCTGATCGCCTGTCACGGCAAGCCGACGCCGCTCGTCACGCTGCCGCAACAGGCGCCGAAGAACGTCGTCTTTCACCGTGTCGCAGTGCTCGACGTCGCGGCCGGGACCTCGCGACCGAGCCTCGACGTGATCGTATCCGACGGGCGCATCGCGGCGATCGGCGCGCACGGAACACTGACGCCGCCGCGCGGCGCGTTCGAAGTCGACGGCACCGGCGCGACTCTGGTTCCGGGATTGATTGACAGTCACGGGCACGTCGGTAACCAGTCGGCCCCGCCGTGGGCCGGGCAGTTCCCCGATCCCGACCGTAATCTTCAGTCTTACCTCTATTGCGGAATCACCACCGTGCTGGATCCGGCGGACATGGCCTCGAAGGCATTCGCTCGCCGTGACGCCGTGGCCGGCGGCAGTTTACCTGGGCCCGCGATCTACGCAGCCGGGCCGATGCTCACCGCGCCGGGCGGCCACCCGATCCCGGCGATCAACGCGTTGGCTCCATGGTGGCTGGCCTGGTACGTCAGGCGCGACGCGACGCGCGTCGTCGACTCCGCGCAGGACGCCGTTCGCGCCGTCGCCGAACTGGCCGGCGCCGGCGCCGACGTGGTCAAGCTGAGCGTCGACAGCATCCCCGAAAGCGCTCCGCGGCTGCGCAAGGAACTGCTCGACGCGGTCGTCCAGGAATCTCACCGCCGCGGACTGCGCGTGGTCGCGCACATCGGCTCCTACGGCGACGCGATCGACGCAGGCAAGGCCGGCGTCGATGCGTTGATGCACATGGTCTACAAGCAGGCGATTTCGGCCGAGCAGGCCGGGCTCGTCGCTTCCTTCCACGTTCCGATGGTCGCAACCATCGGGGTGTTCGAGAGCTACGCGCTGCTGGGCCAGCGCAAGCGTGAAGCGACCGCTCTGGAGCGGCAGACCGTCCCGGCGGCGATTCTGGATTCGTTCGACACCATCCCCTCCGGAGCCGTCAGCGACGACTTCCTGCACTACTTCGAGTCGCTGCGACTGCTGCGCCGCCAATGGCGCGACAACGTCCGCTTGCTGCGCGAGGCCGGAGTGACGATCCTGGCCGGCAGCGACGCCCAGTCCGGAGTGTTCCCCGGCCCCGGCCTGCACCGCGAGTTGGCGTTGATGGTCGAGACCGGAATGACGCCTGCGCAGGCGCTACGCGCCGCGACACTCGACGCGGCGCGTTTCCTCAGCGGTAGCGAAGACCCGGACTTCGGCACGATCGCGGTCGGCAAGCGCGCCGACCTGCTACTGGTCGAAGGCAATCCGGCCTTCAACGTTTCCGCGCTGGCTCGGATCCGCGCGGTGATGAAGAACGGCGTTCTGCTCGAGCGCCATCCTGTGGCCAACCCTTAACCCGGCAAGAAGATCGCCATGGCACGCATCAACGACAACTATCTCAAGCTGTCCGCAGGGTACCTGTTTCCGGAGATCGGACGGCGGGTGCGAAGCTTCCAGCAGGCGCATCCCGAAGCCCGAATCATCCGTCTCGGCATCGGCGACGTCGTGTTGCCGCTCCCTGCTTCGATCTGCGACGCGATGAGTGCGGCGGTCGATGAATTGCGGACCGAAGCCGGCTTTCGCGGCTACGGCCCCGAGCAGGGCTACGACTTCCTGCGCAGCGCCATCGCCGAGCACGACTTCGCCTCGCGCGGTGTCGCCGTGGACGTCGACGAAATCTTCGTCTCCGACGGCTCCAAGTGCGACAGCGGCAACGTCCAGGAACTGTTCGCTTGTGACGCGCGCGTGGCGATCCCCGATCCGGTCTATCCCGTCTACCTCGACACGAACGTCATGGCAGGCCGTAGCGGCAGCGCCGGCGGCGACGGACGTTACGCCGGGATCGTGTACCTGCCGTGTACCGCGCAGAGCGGGTTCCTGCCCTCGCCTCCGCGCGAACGCGTCGACCTGGTCTACCTGTGCTTCCCCAACAACCCTACCGGAGCGGTCGCACGCCGCGACGACCTCGCACGCTGGGTCGCCTATGCCCACGAGTACGATGCCGTACTGCTCTTCGACGCGGCCTACGAGGCCTTCATCACCGAGTCCGACATTCCGCACTCGATCTACGAGCTCGACGGGGCCAGGGATGTTGCACTCGAGTTCCGCAGCTACTCCAAGACCGCCGGATTCACCGGCACGCGCTGCGCGTACATGGTCGTTCCTAGGGCAGTCACCGGAGTTGCGACCGATGGCAGCCGAGTGGATCTGCACCGGCTGTGGACCCGGCGTCACACCACCAAGTTCAACGGCGTCTCCTACCCGGTCCAGCGAGCCGCAGCCGCATCCTACAGCCCGCAAGGGCAGATCGAGGTGCGCGCGAACATCGACTACTACATGCGCAACGCGGCGCTCATCCGGCAGTCGCTCGCGACGCTGGGACTGGAAGTGCACGGCGGAATCAACGCACCGTACGTGTGGGTGCGGACCCCGGAGGGCCTCGGGTCATGGGAGTTCTTCGACGCCCTGCTGACCCGGGCCCACGTCGTCGGCACGCCGGGCGCCGGGTTCGGAAGCTGCGGCGAGGGATACTTTCGGCTCTCGGCTTTCGGCAGGCGCGAGAACGTCGAAGAGGCCCTGGAGCGAATCCGCCGCGCCTTCGGCTAGGCGAGCCGGCACGCGCGGTGAGGTCCGTGGCCTCTGGAGCGGAGAGACCCCCAGGGAACGAGGGCGTGTCGCCCGCGCGAGCGCGCCTGCCCGTGTGAACCGTGGGCGGGTTGCTCCAAAGCGCAACGTCGCGTAATGAGAGGCGGTTGGCTCCGCCGCGAGTAGACTATTGGAAGTGGAACCGCCCGGTCGGTCAGACGGCCGCCAAATCGACTGACCAGACCAGGGTGGCGGCCGCGAGGCCGATGACAAGCGACGTCGCCGGAGTGATCTCGCGACGAGTTCGACGAGTGTGAGAGGATAAACCATGAAACGAGTTGCTGTGTTCGCTGCGCTGTGTGCCCTTGTGGTCGCCGCCTGCTCCGGTGAGAAAGAGCCATCGGTGTCTCCCCCGAAACTGACGGACGGACGCGTGAACATGGCCAAGGTCGGAGGCAGGCCGATCCCCGTTTTCGAGTTCAACTGCGTGGTCGCAGAGAAAGAGGCGAAAGTGGTCGGCGCCCGGGTGATGTACGCGACCGGTCCCGACGGCTTCAAGCCGGCGCAGGGAAATGACAAACCCGCGCTGGTAGCGCCCAAGACGCTCGATGGCCAGTACGTGGCCTCGCAGCACCAACTGCGCGGTACCGTCGACCCTGCCAAGCTGGAAGAACTGGCTACCTACCTGAACGGTGCCGACGCCCAAGTCGCGTTCCAGTGGGAGGTCGACTGGAAAGCGCCGGACAGCGAAGAAGTGTACAAGCAGCGCTCGCCGATCTTCACGACCACCAATGCGACGATCGCAGCGGCCGGATTGGCAACCGAAGTCCCGGGCGGCAGATAATCGCGATCTGCGGCCGCGTTGCCGGGCGGGCAACGCGGCCGCAAGACGCTGCTCTCCGGCCTGGCCCGCCCTGCCTCGCTGTGTTGCTCGAACAACGCTCTCCGGACCCGACAAGCAGCCGCGCGGCTTCGACAGCCGCAGCATCACCTGGCCCCGCAATGTTGCTTTTTTGCCTGTAAGCGTTGGCGCTTCCGAGTGGTTTTTCGCTCGTTCGCGCTGCCTTCCGCGGACCCGAACGGTTAGAATACCCTCCGCCACCGCACCTGGTGTTCAGGAGGAAAGTCCCTTTGCCCAAGGAAACCCGGCCGGTCATCGTCTTGATGGCCGACGACGACGAAGACGATCGATTGCTCGCGAAGGACGCTTTCGAGGAGTGCGGTTCCGACATCGACTTGCGCTCCGTGGAAGACGGCCAGGAACTGATGGACTACCTCCAGGGACGCAACGGCTTCGCCGAACGCGCCGACTACCCGCTACCCGGCCTCATCCTTCTCGACCTCAACATGCCCAGAAAGGACGGGCGTGAAGCTCTGGCGGAAATCAAGGCCGACCCGGTCCTGAGGCGGATTCCGGTCGTCGTCTTCACCACGTCCAAGGCCGAAGAAGACGTGCTGCGCAGCTACGACCTCGGGGTGAGTTCCTTCATCAGCAAGCCTCTCACCTACGAATCGCTCGTCAGACTGGTTGAGACCCTCTCGTCGTATTGGTTCGAAGCCGTGCGGCTTCCCGATCCTGAGCAGAGCCCGGCCTGAGCGCGTCGCCAAGCATTGGCCGCGGGCCCTCGCGCGTGGTCGTCAGGCCGTCTGGAGTTCCGGGCCGGCCTGCTCTATCGGCAGCAGGATCGTGAAAGTCGCGCCTTGTCCGAGGGCACTCTCGGCGGTGATCGTCCCGCCGTGGCGTTCCACTATGCGGCGGACGACCGCGAGCCCGATCCCTGACCCCCCATATTCGCTGCGCCCGTGCAGGCGCTGGAACGGCGCGAAAATTCGCTCGGCGTGCTGCTGCTCGAAGCCGATCCCATTGTCCGACACGGTGATTCGCACGCCCGCCGTGGGGCCCACAGTGGCCGGTGCCGAGCGGACCACCACTTTCGGTATCCTACCTTCGGGCTGAAACTTCATCGCGTTGACGATGAGGTTCTGAAACACCTGGCGAAGCTGCGTGGGATCTGCGCTGAGTTCGGGAAACGCGCCAACCTCTATGATCGCCGACTTGCTCTCGATCAGCACTTCGAGATCGGTGAGAACTTCTTCGATGACCCGAGCAGGGTCGAGCTTTACGAACGGTCGGGCCCTGGTCACGACGCGCGAGAACTCGAGCAGGTCGTCGATCAACGTCTGCATGCGCTCGGCGGCATTCATCATTCGGCTGACATAGTCCGCCCCCTGCTCGCCGAGGTTCACCGAGTGCTTGGACTTCAGGCGGTCGCCGAACACGACGATCTTGCGCAGCGGTTCCTGCAAGTCGTGCGAGGCCACCGAAGCGAACTGCTGCAGTTCGCGATTGCTCACCTCGAGCCGTACCGTCAGGCGTTCGAGCTTCTCCTGAGCGAGCTTGCGGGCGCGGATCTCGCTTTCGAGCGCGGCATTGTCGCGCTCGAGCTGGTTGCTGCGGTTGCGCTCGATGGCGTAGCGCATCGAGCGCACCAACGACTGCCCGTCGACGCGACCCTTGACCAGGTAGTCCTGCGCACCTTCGTTGAGCGCCCGCACAGCGAGCCTCTCGTCGTCGTTGCCGGTCAGAACAACCACCGCTACCGCGGGATCGGCCGCGTGAATGCGTTCGAAAGTCTCCAATCCCCTGCTGTCCGGCAACGACAGGTCCGAGAGCACGACGTGGAATCGTGCGGTCTCCAGGGTGCGCAGCGCCTCTTTGAGAGTCGCCACGTTGGTCATCTCGAATTGGCCGGGAGCCGTCTTGGCGAGTGCCCTCTGCAGCAGAAATGCGTCGTCCTCTTCGTCCTCGACGAGAAGGATCCGGATCGGATCGTCGGTCACTGGACTGGAAGTCAGCACGAGCAATCTTGGCGGGAACTAACCTCAGGCGCGCAGCCCGCGCAACCGCCAGCGCGCTTCGCAGCCGGCGCTTCGAACGCGCCGGACCGATCGATTCGCATCCCGCGCGCCGTCACCCCTCCACCGCCTCTGGATGACAGAAATTCTGCAGACTGACGAAGAAGACGTAGCAAGGCTCCGGCTCGCGCCCTCCCTGGTCGCAGACCCTGGTTCGCCACGCGGTAGTCTCGACGATCGAGATCGGCGACGGCACGCCGGCGCAGAAGTCCTTGGTCGGACGGCTCGCAGGCAGACACGCGGTCATGAAGATCTTGGCGAGCAGGCGGCACTCGTCACCGGTGCAGGTATCGTGGCGGCGCATCGCCTCGCCGAAACAACCCACGTTATCGACCTGCGCGGCGAAGCGGGTCGCCTCCTCCACCGCATCGCGCACCGGCTTGGGCAAGCTCTCCAGATCCCCGAGCGATGCGATGCCACCGGAGGCTGCGCCGCTCGCGCCCTTGCCGTCGCCCGGCGCCTGCTTACCGGTCTCGTCGGTACCCGACCCTTCGCGAAAAGGTTTCACGTCGATGCTGTGCAGGTCGGCGTACAGACTCTTCATCAACGGCGTGAGCACTTTGTCCTGCCCGCGGAATCTGGCCCCGGACTGCCCGAAGGTGTACTGGAGCGCGCCGCGCCAGAACAGCGCGACGAACAGAACCGCGCCAAGGTACGCGAGGAAGCCGCCGATGAACGGCAGCGGCGCCCACATCCGCCAGTTCTTCGGAGGCGCTCCGCCACGCAAGCGACGGTAGTCGACCGCGCCTCTGTAGCCGCGCGTCACGAGATACAGGACGAGCGGGAGCGCTCCTAGTCGTACGATCGTCACGGTCGTCGCGACGGAGGTGCCGTGCCCCGTCGCGTCGCGCAGCGCCAGCACCTGTACCGGAAGGTCGGCGGCGACCAGCAGCGCCAGGATCGCCATCGCGCCCTGACTGCGAGCGGCAGCGCCGAGCGAGAACAGCAGCAGCGCGGTGCCTGCGGCCATGTCCCAGTCGACCGAAGAGAAACACGGGACGTCCAGCAAGCGAAGCCCGACGCACCCCCATAGCACCAGCCCCCACAACGCCCCCGCCACGCCACCGGTGTGGATCTGCCGCACCGCCCGGGCCGCTGCCTGTACCGGGCCGTCGCTGAGATTCTTCGGCCTCCAGCCGCCGTCTTCGCCCGCAACGTCCTCGAGTGTCGTTTCCGTCATCACCGTTCCCCGGTCTGCTGGTTCAGCACCACCGCGCGGCGTCAGCGCTCCAGGATAGAGTCCCTCTCGGCCGCGACGAATCGCGCGCGAAGCCGCGAGTAATCGTCGGCCGTCATCGGCTTGAACGATACTTCGCCGCGCTCACGCCAGTAAAGCGGATCGCTGACGCGCGCCGGCTGGAAGTGAGTGGCTTTCAGATTACGTACCAGGATCTTCTGGGTGCCGGTGTACTCGAAGTCGTCGACCACGCGTACGAAATCGGGGATCCACTTGCGGTCCATGCCACCGTGGGTGACCTGATCCTCGCAGAAGTCGAAGAACCCCTTCGCGTCGAAACGCACCCCTTCGCGAAGCTTGAGCGCCACCATTACCAGTTCGTCGGACACCACGCACGGAACGCCGTAAGCCGCAGCCAGCGATACGTCGGGATGCTCGCAGAGCAGGCGGGCAACCTGCAACGCCGAGAAGTTCTCTCCGTCCTTGCGGATCCAGTCGTCGGTACGACCGTCGAAAAACAAGTAGCGTGTGTCGTTCTTCACCAGCACGTGGCCGAGATCGCCTGAGTGGTAGACGCCGTCACGGTATTTCTGCGAATTGGCGCCCGGGTTGTCGAAGTATCCTTGAAACAGTCCCGTGTCGGGGGCGACGCGGCAGATTTCGCCGACCGCCTGCTCGTAGTTGACAATGTGCCCCTCGGCATCGATCTCTGCCGCCGGACACTCTCCGCCCTTCGGATCGAGGATCTTGACCGCAGCGTCGGTAACCTCGCCAACGCTTCCGCGCGGGTCGCCCACCCTGCGGTAGGTAGCGATGGCGGCTTCGGTTGAACCGTACAATTCGAACATGTCGTCGAGCCCGAACCAATCGACGAACCGGTCGATGTCCGGGGGCGCGGCACCGTTGCCGATCGCGTACCGCAGGTGGTTGTCGGGGTGGTTGGTCACCTCGCGTCGCAGCCGCTGCAGGTCGTCGCCGTACTCCTTGGCCAGCGCGCTGAGAACGTAGTGGACCGGCTCCCCGACGTAGTTCCAGTAGGTCACGCCGTAGCGCAGCACATCAGGCACGAAGTTCGTCGCGGAGAAGCGCTCGCGGATGCCGAGGCTGCCTCCCACCCAGAAGCTGGGCATGAACCCGATGAACATCGAGTTCGAGTGGAAGAGCGGCATGCAAGCATAACCGCAGTCGTCGCGGCCGAGTCCGAGTTGGGAGGAGACGCCGATGCCGGTCGCGCAGAGTTTGAAGTTGTTGTTGACGATGCCCTTGGGAAGTCCTGTGGTTCCCGAAGTATAGATGATCATCAAGTCGTGCCCCGGCGTAACCGTCACGTCCGGGTAGGCCAGGCTCGTACCGGGGGCTGCGACTTCGCCGGCCAGGCAAGCGATGTAGTCTTCGCCCGGCGGCAACTGCGCGCCCTGCGTTCTGAGATACAAGACGTTCTCGGGATCGACGTGAAGGAGGTCGGTGCGGATCTTCTCGAACTCGTCGCGAAATCGCTCGTCGACTATGACCACACGCGCCCTGGACTGGTCGAGCACGCCGGCGAGGGTCTTGCCCCTGAGCCCATTGTTGACTCCGAACAGGGTGAGCCCAGCCACGCCGCAGCCGCCGTACAGCGACGCCAACTCCAGGTGATTCTCGAGCACCATCGCAACGTGGCCGGGACGACGCTCGTCTATGGGTCCGAGCCGCCTCAGCAGGAAATGCGCCACTCGCGTGGATTCGTCGCGGAACTGGCCGTAGGTCCACGACCTGTCGTGCTGTTTCAGGAACACCCGCCCGGAGGCTTCGGGGTGGTCGGCGCGGGCCTGGATCTGCGCACGCAAGGTGAATTCGGCATCGAACTGGATGGCTTGGCCGGGCACTGGCGATACTCCTTCGGGCTTGCTCCGCGCGAGCCCTCAGGGCACGCGCGGTCGCGCAACATACACGGCTCCAAAACGCCAGGCGAACATTCGCGATCGCAGCGAGCGCACGCGACGACCGAGAGCGACCATCGAGCGGGTTTCCTATTGCAGCAACGGCGCCGGCGCGGAACACGAAACCGCGCGCCGACCGGCTCCTCGACCGACGCGGGTAGGTTGCTCGATGATGCGGGTCAGGCAGCCGCCGAGCGCCGCAGCCATGGAGCCGACGGAAGCTGGAAACGGAACGTGGCGCCTGTGCCTGGCTCCCCGTCCGCCCAGACGCGGCCACCGTGGCGTCGCAGGATCTTCGCCACCGTCGCCAGGCCTATTCCGGACCCCTCGAAGTCGTCGGCTCGATGCGTGCGCTGGAACGGCTCGAAGAGTGTGTCGGCGACCGCCGGGTCGAACCCGACACCGTTGTCGCGAATGAACAAGACCTCGGTCCCGTCGTCGACGTGCTCGACGCCGAACTCTATGACTGCGTCCTCGCGCTCACTCGAGTACTTGAAGGCGTTGCCGAGCAGGTTCTGCATCACGAGCCGCATCAGACCCGGATCACCCCAGACTTCGACGCCATCGGCGATGCGCCACTCGACGCGGCGCTCGCGCTGCGCTGCTCGGAAGTCGTCGACGACGTCTCGCGCGAGCGCGCTCAGATCCATCGTCTCCCTCTCCAGACGGTGGTGGCTCGCCTGCGAGAGCATCAAGATATCGTTGATTATCTGGTCCATCCGCGAAGACGCCGCGCGGATCCGGTGCAGCAAGCCGAGCCCGTCCTCGCTGAGTTGCGGTGCGCACTCCTCCTCGAGCGCCGCGCCGAATCCCTGCACCGCTCGGAGCGGGGCGCGCAGATCATGGGAGACCGAGTAGCTGAACGTCTCGAGTTCGCCGAGCGCCTCCTCCAGTTCCTCGGTGCGCTCATGAACGCGGGCCTCCAGATCGACGTTGAGACTCTGCAGGGCCTCTTCCGCCTGCTTGCGACGCGAGATGTCCCTCTCGATCAAAGAGGCGCCGACGATAGCGCCGCTCTCGTCGATGATCGGCGACACCGAAATCGACACGTCGATCAGCACTCCGTCCTTGCGCAGGCGCTGGGTTTCGATCGGGTCCACCCGCTGTCCGCGCCCGACGCGACCGAAGAACTCACCCATCTCCGCTTCACGATCGATCGGGATCAGTCTTGCGGCGGGCTGACCGATCATTTCCTCGCGATCGAATCCGTAAACGCGCGTGGCGCCCTGATTCCAGCTCACGATCACCCCATCCAGGCTCTGCCCGATGATGGCGTCCTCGGAGGACTCGACTATCGAAGCCAGATACCGCGAACGGTGTTCGGCGCGGCGGCGCTCGTTGATCTCGCGGTGGAGTTGCACGTTGACCTGGCGCATCTCGCCGGTGCGCCGCTGGATCTGCGCCTCGAAGTTTTCTTCGTGCGATTGCATCGCAGTGCGCGCCAGGTCTCTCTCGTGCAGCAGCGCCGCGACCATCCACGTGGCGAGCAGCACGACTACGCGGCCGAGCACGACGTTGGGAGGAATCACGCCGCCGCTGCCCCAGGTCAGATAGACCGGCGCGGCCACCACCATCACGCTCACGACCACGGCGGCCAGCGTCGTCCGCCGCCCTGCGGTGAGACGGTGGGCGATCATCACCAGCGCGACGTCGGGAAGCCCGAACGCAATCGCAGGGCCGGCCATCAGGTCGGCCAGAAACAGCGCGGGCGCGAGGATGAGGAGGACGAGCAGCACCGCCGCGCTAGCGACGGGGCGACTCTCGACACTGACAGAGGAAAGCCCGATAGCCGGCGTCATCGCAGGCCCTCGCGTTCAAGGACCGCCACGACACGAAAGTAACGGTGAGCTAACGATATGGGCTGCCGGGTCTGGATCACGAACGGGATCCCCCCGCCAACGACGCGGCAACTCCGAACGCCGGAAGTCTAACCCGGTTGCCGCCAGGGAAGCAATTGGCGAGCGCACTTTTCGCCGAGGATTCCCCCGGTGGGTGCCGGGGGCACGGTCGGACCCGAGCTGGGCCAGGCGGGTGCGGGGCCGCAGGCCCGCTCGAGGGCCCTGCCAGGGGACCTGGAGACGCCCGGCGCGGCAGGTGAAATGGTGACCCCAAGGGGAATCGAACCCCTGTTTTCGGCGTGAGAGGCCGACGTCCTAGACCGCTAGACGATGGGGCCTTGAAGGCCGCGCGCTCCAAGGCGCGCGGCGACTGCCCTCTTACGCACAGCCGCAGCGCGGGTCAACCGGCGCGACGCGGCGACGCGGCGCGCGCAACCACCTCGAGCGACTGACAAAACCGTCTGCTCATGGAATACAACACCGTCCTTCCCGCGCCCATGCCCCGCCAGCGTCCCAGCCGCGGACGCAGCGGCACAGCCCGGTGTCCTCGTCGAGGATCGCCTGCGCGTGAAGCCAAAGGAGTTCTGCAATGCCCCGAATCGAGAGTACCCCCGAATTCGTCTCCGACGCCTACGCCAAGATGCGCGACCGCCTCAGTGCGGCTCGAAAGCGCGTCGGAAAACCACTCACGCTGGCCCAGAAGATCATCCTCGGCCACCTCGACAACGCGGCCTCTGCCGATCTGGAGCGAGGCAAGAGCTACGTGGAACTGCGGCCCGACCGCATCGCAATGCAGGATGCCACTGCCCAGATGGCACTTCTGCAGTTCATGCAGGCAGGCCGCTCCGAAGTAGCAGTGCCTACCACCGTACACTGCGACCACCTGATCCTCGCGCATAAGGGCGCTGCGGTCGACACCGCCCGGGCTGCCGCCGACAACTCCGAGGTCTACGACTTCCTCGCCTCGGTGTCGGCCAAGTACGGTATCGGCTTCTGGAAACCCGGCTCGGGGATCATCCACCAGGTGGTGCTCGAGAACTACGCGTTCCCGGGCGGGCTGATGATCGGCACCGACTCCCACACCCCCAACGCCGGCGGCCTCGGTATGTGCGCGGTGGGGGTGGGCGGCGCCGACGCGGTCGACGTGATGGCCGGATTTCCGTGGGAGGTACTGCTGCCACGCACTCTCGGCGTGCGCCTGGTGGGCAAGCTCGGCGGCTGGACGGCACCCAAGGACGTCATCCTGAAGCTCTGTGGCATGCTGACGGTAAAAGGCGGAACCAATAAGATCGTCGAGTACTTCGGCCCCGGGACTGAAAGCATAAGCTGCACCGGCAAGGGGACCATCTGCAATATGGGCGCGGAACTCGGCGCGACCTGCTCGGTGTTCCCGTTCGACGCCCGCATGGAAGTCTATCTTCGCACCACCGAGCGCGCAGCACTGGCCGAGCTGGCCGCCAGGAACCGCGACCTGATCACCGCCGATCCCGAGACGGCAGCCCATCCCGAGGACTACTACGACGAGGTCGTGGAGATCGATCTTTCCACCCTTGAGCCGCATCTGGTCGGGCCGCACACTCCCGACCTGGCGCGGCCGCTGTCGGAGGTAGCGCGCGTAGTAAAGGCCGAAGGCTACCCCGACCGTGTAACCGCGGCGCTGATCGGAAGCTGCACGAACTCGTCCTACGAGGACATCTCGCGGGTCGCGGCGATCGCCACCGAGGCAGCCGCTCACGGCGTCAAAGCCAAGGCGAATCTGCTGGTTAGCCCGGGAAGTGACATGATCCAGGCGACCATCGGGCGCGACGGCCAGATGGCCGCGCTGGAGAAGGTCGGAGCGGAGGTTCTGGCCAACGCGTGCGGCCCCTGCATCGGCCAGTGGAAGCGCGACGACGTCCCAAAGGGCGAGCGGAATTCAATCGTCACTTCGTTCAATCGCAACTTCCCGGGCCGCAACGACTCCAACCCCGAGACGCTGGCCTTCATCGCCAGTCCGGAAATCGTGCTCGCCATGGGCCTGGCTGGTTCGCTGTCGTTCAACCCGATCACCGATTCGCTTTCGGCGAACGGATCGAGCTTCAAGCTCTCGCCGCCGCCAACCGCTCCCGAGGTTCCGAGCCGAGGCTTCGAGCGCCCGATGGGAGGCTACCAAGCCCCGGCGGCCGACGGCTCCAAGGTAGTGGTGAAGGTGAGCCCCGACAGTCCGCGACTGGCGCTGCTGGACCCTTTCTCGGCATCGAGCGAGGCTGACTACCTGCGTATGCCGCTACTGCTAAAGACCAAGGGCAAGACCACTACCGACCACATCAGCCCGGCCGGTGCGTGGCTGCGGTTCCGCGGTCACCTCGACAAGATCAGCGACAACATGTTCACCGGTGCGATCCGCGCCGGGACCGGCGAGCGAGGCACCACGCGCAATCCGCTGACCGCCGAGCAGGGCGTACCCACACCGGCGGTAGCCCGCGCCCTCAAGGCGGCGGGACGGCGCTGGGTCGTGGTCGGCGACGAGAACTACGGTGAAGGCTCGAGCCGCGAGCACGCCGCCATGAGCCCTCGGCATCTGGGCTGTGCGGTGGTCGTCACGCGCAGTTTCGCGCGAATTCACGAGTCCAACCTGAAGAAGCAGGGGATCTTACCGCTGACCTTCGCGAATTCCTCCGACTACGAGAAGGTGCGCGAGGACGATGAGGTCTCGGTCCCCGGCGCGCTGGCAATCACGCCCGGCAGTGCAGTCACGATGGTTCTGCACCACAAGGACGGTAGCGAAGAAGAAGTGGCCCTTTCCCACTCTTTCAACGCGGACCAGATCCGCTGGCTGCAGGCAGGAGGCGCGCTCAACCTGCTGCGCAGGTAGCGGCGCGGGAGCTGGGCTACCTGCCCGGTAGCGGCGCGGGAGCTGGGCTACCTGCCCGGTAGCGGCGCGGGAGCTGGGCTACCTGCCCGGTAGCGGCGCGGGAGCTGGGCTACCTGCCCGGTTGCGGCGAGGCCGGCGCGCGAAAAGTCAGCGCGCCGGCCTCCGCCTCGGCGCAAGCTGCGCGCAGCCGCGCCACCGTGCGCGCGCGTCCGAACACTGCGCACATCTCGAAAATGCCCGCGCTGGCCGTCCCACCGGTCAGCGCGACTCGCGCGGGTTGGGCGAGGGCTCCGAGTTTGATCCCCTCGCCTTCGCAAAACGCACGGAACTCGCGTTCGACCGCCGGGGCGTTCCACTGCACCAACGAATCGAGCTCGTCGGCCAGCCCTCTGAGCCGAGCACGATCGGCCTCGCCGAGGAACTTCTCCGCCGCCGCCTGGTCGTACGCAATCGTGTCGCCGACAAATGGCGCGAGCTGATCCGCCAACTCGACCAGTGTCTTGGCGCGGTCGCGCACCAGTGCCGCCGCGGTTTCCAGATAACGCTCGTCGTAGCCTCCGCAACCCCGCTCGGCCAGGTAGGGCCTCACCGCTCGCGTGAGCTCGTTCGCCGACTTCGACTTCATGTGTTCGAAGTTCACCCACGCGAACTTTTCCATGTCGAAGGCCGCCGCCGACTTGTTGATGGCCGCCGCGTCGAACGCGCTAACGAGCTCCGCGCGCGAAAAAATCTCCTGATCGCCGTGCGACCACCCCAGACGGGCAAGGTAGTTGAGCGTGGCTTCGGGGAGGAATCCGGCCTCGCGGTAGGCCAGAACAGAAGTGGCGCCGTGACGCTTGGAAAGCCGCGCGCGGTCCTTACCGACGATCAGCGGCATATGGCCGTACAGCGGCGGCTTCGCCCCCAGCGCACGGAAGATCTGGATCTGTCGCGGCGTGTTGGTGATGTGATCTTCACCGCGCAGGATGTGGGTGATTCCCATGTCTATGTCGTCGGCAACGTTGACGAGATGGAAAGTCGGAGTGCCGTCCGACCGCACTACGACGAGGTCGTCGAGTTCGCGATTGTCGAACACGATGTCGCCGCGGATGAGGTCGTGCACCACAGTGGAACCATCGAGCGGCATCCGCAGCCGGATCACCGCCGCCTCGCCCTCACCCGGCGTGCGCCGAAGATCGCGACAGTTGCGGTCGTACGATCCCGCCCTGCCCTGGGCCTGCGCCATCTTGCGCTTCCCGTCCAGTTCCTCGGCACTGCAGAAACACCAGTAGGCAGACCCGCTCCCGAGCATCTTGTCGATCTGCGTCCGATAGTACGCTGAGCGGTGGGACTGGAAGAAGGGCCCCTCGTCGAAGTCGAGGCCGAGCCACGCCAGCCCTTCCAGAATGGCCTCGGTGAATTGGTCGGTCGAGCGCTCGCGATCACTGTCCTCGATGCGCAGGATGAACCTGCCACCGTGCCGGCGGGCAAACAGATAATTGAACAGCGCGGTGCGCGCACCGCCGATGTGCAGGAAGCCGGTCGGGCTCGGAGCGAATCGCGTACGGATCTCGGTCATGGCCGAAATCAACCACGCTCGATGCAGCAAGGCAATGAAAAGCGCGCCCCCGGCAGCGCGCATGAATCAGTCTGGCACCTGGATAAGAGCTACCGCCCTCGCCTCGACCGCATCTCCGCTGCCGACCGCTCCCAGACCGTCGGCGCTCTTGGCTTTGACCGACACACGCGCAGCATCTACGCCCAGAGCCGCGGCCAGCGCGCCGCGCATCGCGCCGAGATGGCACTCCAGGCGCGGGCGTTCCAACACGATGGTGACGTCGACGTTGACCAGCGCGGCTCCTGCCCCGCCGAGCAGACGCACGACCTCGCTCAGGAACACGCTCGAATCGGCACCCTTCCAGCGCGGATCGCCGGAAGGAAAAAAGCGGCCCATGTCGCCGAGCCCGGCGGCGCCGAGCAGCGCATCGCAGACCGCGTGGGCGGCCGCGTCGCCGTCGGAATGCCCGAGCGACCCACGCTCGGACTCGACTTCCACGCAGGCCAGTCTGAGTGTCCTGCCCGCGACCAGGCGATGAATGTCGTAGCCCTCTCCGATGCGCAGCACGCGACCTCCCCGAGCGGTTTCAGCCGTTCGGCGCGGCATGTTAGCATCCACCTGCATTTTTCCGAGCCGCGAAGGCCGATCTCCAGCGAAGTGACAGCCGAAATCACCAGCCTCCCGCCGCCGGACCACGAAGCGGTACTTGCCAGCTTGCTCGAAGCGGTCTTCGCCTTCACCGGCGGCGGTAGACTCTCGTTCGTCAATCCGGCCGGAGAGACTCTGGTCGGCCGGTCGCGTCGCGTGCTGATCGGCCGAACGGCCGCGGAGATCTTCGCCCACTCCGGGTGGATCGCCGAGATGCTCGGCCGTCTCGACTCCGAGCACGCGGCTCTGCGCGAGGAGGGGGCGCTGGACACCCCTGCCGGTCGTCTGCGCATCGTGGCCGAAGCCACCGCCGTTCACGACAGCGTGACCGGCAGCGTGCTGGTACTCTACGACCTCGACAGCAGGCGTTCGCTGCGACACCAGGACCGCAGCCGACAGCGCGCGGCCGAACTCGATCGGCTCGTCGCCCAGCTCGCCCACGAGATCAACAACCCGCTCTCCGGTATCCGCGGTGCCGCCCAGCTCCTGGGGAGGAAGCTCGGCGAGCGCGCGGATCTGGTCGAATACACTGACCTGATCGTGCGCCAGGTCGGTCGCATCACCGGGCTGGTCGAGGCGTTGATGGCCCTGGAGGCGCCGCTGGCGCGTCACGAACGCCTCAACATCCACCGTGTACTGAACGAAATCCTGCTGCTCGAGCGTCCCGGCGCCGCTCAGCGCGGCATCGCGATCGAAGCCGAGTTTGATCCGAGCCTTCCCGACACCTACGGGGATCCCGACCGTCTGCAACAGTTGTTTCTGAACATCTTGCGCAACGCACTGGCGATGTGTCCGACTCCGGGAGGTAGGGTTCGCGTGACGACGCGCATGGAACACTCGTATTACGTCGAGAAGGAATCTCGGCGCTCCTACTTCTTCACCGTCTCGATCGCCGACAACGGACCGGGCCTCGACGAAGAGGCGCTCGCGCACATGTTTTCGCCGCTCTTCTCGCGCAGGAAGGGCGGACACGGCATGGGTCTGGCGATCGCCGGAGCGATCGCCACCGCGCACGACGGACGCATCCGCGCCGAGAATCTCGCCGAGGGCGGAGCCGTCTTCCACGTCACCCTTCCGGTCGCGACCGCGCGCGCCGGCGACGCCGCGACGCCGTCCACGTAGCCGCGCTCACGTAGCCATGCGCGGGTAGACATGCGATAGAAGGACATCATGCACAGCACCAAGCCAGGTACGATCCTCGTCGTCGACGATGAAGCCGACGTGCGACGGGTGATCGCCGATATTCTCGAGGATGCCGGCTACGTGGTAGAGACCGCCGCCGACGCAGAAAGCAGCTTCGACCTGCTCGACCGCGGCGACATCGATCTCGCTTTCATCGACATCAATCTCCCCGGCGCCAGCGGCTTCGACATTCTCGATGACGTCAAGAGGCGCGGCGGCGCCACCGACGTCGTCGTCATCACCGGCAAGGCCACCGTCGCCAACGCGATCGAAGCGACGCGGCGTGGAGCCTACGAATACGTCACCAAGCCCTTCGACCTCGAGCGCATCCTCGAACTCACCCGCCGCATCCTGGAAGGTCGAGCGCTGGGCCGTTCGATCCAGCACCAGCGCGCCGGCAAAGCCGAGAGCGGCGCAGCCGCCGGCAAGATCGAGATAGTCGGTCAGTCGCCGGCCATGCAAGAGGTCTACAAGATCATCGGTCGCATGGCGGGAACTCCCACGACCGTGCTGATCCAGGGCGAGAGCGGGACCGGCAAAGAGGTAGTCGCCAAGGCCATCCACGACTATTCCACCAGGGCCGCAGGCCCTTTCGTCGCCGTCAACTGTTCGGCGATTCCCGCCGATCTCCTGGAAAGCGAGATGTTCGGCCACGAGCGCGGTGCCTTTACCGGTGCCACAGAGCGGCGTATCGGGAAATTCGAACAGGCCAAGGGAGGCACGCTGTTCCTCGATGAGATCAGCGACATGCCGTTGCCGCTCCAGGCCAAACTGCTGCGCGTGCTCCAGGAGCGCGAGTTCTCGCGCGTGGGCGGGCACGAACTGATCCCGGCCGAGTGCCGAATCGTCGCGGCCACCAACAAACAGCTCGAGGCCGAGGTGGAAGCCGGACGCTTCCGCGAGGATCTCTATTTCCGTCTCAAAGTGGTGGTGATCGAGCTGCCGGCGCTGCGCGAGCGGCGCGCCGACATCCCGCTGCTCGTTCAGTACTTCATCGATCGCATCAACGAGCGCGAGCACTTCAATGTCAAAGGCGTCTCGGCACCGGCCATGGGACTGCTGCTCGAGCACCCGTGGCGTGGCAACGTGCGCGAACTGGAGAACATCCTGCTGCGCGCCGCCGCGCTCGCTCCCGATCGCGTTCTCACGCCGGAAGATCTGCCGCTGTCGCGCAAATCGCCGCGCGCGCAGGCCGACGACGGCCTGCCGCTGGCCGAAGTACTGGCGGCGAGGATTCGCGAATACATGGCCGGCTTCGGCACGGCCGAGCCCCGCGACCTGCACGCCCGGGTGCTCGCGATGGTGGAGAAGCCGCTCTTCGAAGCGGTACTCGAGGCTACGGGCGGAAATCAGTTGAAGGCTGCCGACATGCTCGGCATCAACCGCAACACGCTGCGCAAGAAAATAACCGACTACGCGATCGCACTGCCGCGCGGTAGGACATGAAACCGGCGATGTCGCGTGGGATGGGCGCGGCGCCGCTCTATCCGATCGTCAACGTCTCGCAGCCGGGCGCCACCGCCGCGGCGCGCGCGACCGCGCTGGCACTGGCTCTGGCCGAGGCTGGTCTCCCGTGGCTGCAGTTGCGCGCCAAGCCGCTCGGTACCGGCGAGTACGCGAGTCTGGCTCGCAGCCTGGTGGCGAAGCTCGACGCCTACGATTGCCGGCTGATCGTGAACGACCGGGCCGACGTCGCGCTCGCAGCAGGCGCCTGGGGTCTGCACGTCGGCGACGAAGACCTCCCGGTCGTGGCCGCCAGAGCGCTACTGGGGTCCGCGTGCCTGATCGGCTTCTCGACCCACGCGGTCGACGAAGTCAGCGCCGCGTGCCGTCCATCGGCCGAGGCTCGAGCCGACGATCCGGCGGATCGCCCACAGCGGCATCCACTGGATTACATCGGCTTCGGGCCGGTGTTCGAGAGCCCGACCAAGGCCGGCGTGAGGGCCGCACGCGGCCTGAGGCTGCTGGCACAGGCGTGCCGCGCCAGCAGCGTACCGGTCGTCGCCATCGGTGGCATCACGGTCGAAACCGCGCCGCTCTGCTGGCGAGCCGGCGCAGCCTGCGTCGCGGTGATAAGCGAACTGGAGCGGGCCTTCGAGGCAGATAGGCTCGACGACCTGCTGCGACGCTACCGCGACGCGGCACTGGCCCACGGCCTTCCGTCCTTCTGAACGTCCCCACCAATCTGGAAATTGGCGCGCAAGATCCTGCGGCGTGCGTGCAAGTGTTTGCGCGAGGCACCGCCCCGCCCGGGCCGCGTGCGCAACGAATCCCCGAGAAAACCCTGCGGTTAGTCGATGGCATGGCCGTTGCTGGCGAGAACGGCAACAGGGCACACGCGGCGGTGAAACCTTCATGGACTACACCAGCAAGCGCGGCGCCAGCGGCCACTGATCGCCGGCCAAACCTTCCAGGCTCGCGCGAGCCTGGGTAACTCGGGAGCGCGGGCGTCTGCCCGACCCCGCTAGCCCTTGCCAACGAGGGCGCGGGGCTGAGCGCAGGCGCGATCGCTCCCAGCAGCGCCCGGCGACGGATATACTGTCGCCGGGCGCTGCCGTCTGAGTCTCCTCGGAAGAAACAGCCATGCGTCTATCAACCCCGCCCACTAGATCATTGCTTGCAGGCGTCATTGCCGCTCTCGCGCTGCTGACACCGTGCGCTACGCCGACATCCGCCGCGGAGGTCGACGGGTACACGCCCGGACGCGGCCTCGCGCTGTTCGAGAACCGCCTCATCATCGGTGGCTACCTCGCGATGAACCTGAGCCTGCTGGATCAGACCCCAGACCGCTTCGCCCCCGAAGACCTCAGCCTGTTCGTGACCTGGCAGCCAGCCGATCACTTCAAGTTCTTCGGCGAATTCGAAGCCGAGGACGCGGTGGTCCTCGACGGCAGCGGTCTCCACACCAGCCACGCCGGCGCCAGCCTGGAGCGGCTCTACGCCGAGTGGGAACCCAGCGACGTGCTGCGCCTGCGGCTCGGCAAGATGCTGACACCGATCGGCATCTGGAACCTCATCCATGCGGCACCGCTGGTCTGGACAGTGTCGAGGCCTCTGGCAACCATGGATTTCTTCGACACTGGCGTAACCGGCGCCGTGCTCGACGTCACTGTGCTGCGCGGAGATGACGTGGATCTGGTCGCAACGGCTTTCGGCCAGGCGACCGACCAACTCGACGATACCGGTGCCCCACACGCTTTCCGTCGCGCCGCAGGCGGCCGCCTCGAACTCTCGACCACCCAGGGCCCGCGCGCGGGCCTGTCCTACGTGCGTTTCGACGACCGCAACGACGACCACTGGGAGAGCACCTTCGGTTGCGACTTCTTCTGGGAGACCGGCCGCTTCGAGCTGAGCGCGGAAGCGTCGGTCAACGATCCCTCCTCGGGCGCAACCACTTGGGGCGCCTACACGCAGTTGGTCTACCACCCGCGATGGACGCTGCGCCTGCATCCGGTCGCGCGCATCGAGTACGTCGACCTCGGAACCGTCGAGCGAACCCCGTTCGTATTCGGCATGGCGTGGAAACCGAGCCTCGGCACTATCGTCAAGATCGAGGGCATCGTCGGCGGCGACGATACGAACCTCGGCGGCGAAGGCCTGCTGGCATCGCTGGCGGTGCTGTTCTGACCATGAAGCGGCACGAAGCACTCTCGGTCTTCGTTGCCGCACTGATGTGGGTCGCTGCAGCGGCCGAACCGCCACGCGCAGGCGCGGACGAGAGGCACGATTCCGCCTCTTGGGTCGTGGTCGTGCCGCCCTCCAACCCGGTCCGCGTACTGAAGCGGTCGGAACTCGACCGCATCTATCGCCGCACCACCAGGTACTGGAACACCTCCGAGGCCGCCCAACCGGCGTTGCCCATCCTGCCGATCAATCTTCCGCCGGGAAACGTGCTGCGCAACGACTTCGCGCGCAACGTCCTGCGCGCCGACGACGAATCGCTGGCGACCTTCTGGAATAGAGAATACTTCCAGGGCGTGCTGCCGCCACTGGTGCTCCAGTCGCCGGCCGCGGTGCGCGCTTACGTCGCGGCGACACCGGGTGCGATCGGGTATCTGCCGGCCGCCCTCGTCGATCCTTCGGTCGCGGTCGTCCGAGTGGAAGAGGGCGACTGAGGCAGCCGTGGCGACGACGAAGAAATCGGAAGCCGCGCCCAGCATCCGGCGCGGAGTGTCGATCCGAGCCAAGTTGCTCCTCTACGCCAGCCTGGTGCTGATCGGACCGATGCTGTTCTACGGTGTCGTCGCCTTCGTGACCGCGCGCGAAGCACTGCTGCCGGCGATTCACGAACAGCTCGCCGACGACGCCGTCACCGTAAAGGGCGGCGTCGAAGAACTGCTGACCGCGCACTACCTCAACGTCCGAACCTGGGCACACCTCGCGATCATGCGCGAGTTGGTAGTGCGTGACATCGACAAGACCATCTCGCGCTTTCTCGAGTCCGTGCGCGAGGACTACGGCATCTACCTCGACGTCGTCGTCCTCGACTCCGATGGAGTATGCCGGGCTTCCAGCTCCGCTGGCGATCTTGGCAGCGATCTGCGTGACGCGTTGTCGTCTGGAACCCACAAGTTGTCCGCGACGGCGCGCCAACTTCCTCACGTCGCGTGGTCGAGCAAACACCAGACTTGGTACATCAAGATGGCCGCGCCGATTCCGGATCCCGACAGGCCCGGGCGCTACCTCGGAGTGCTGGTTGCGCTGCTCGACCGCAGCGTGCTCGATGACGTGGTGATCCCCAAGCCAGGACACCGGCACGTTGAGCTTCGCCTCGTTGACGAAGACGGCCACGTCATGGCCGGGCCGGGAGTGGAACAGGCTACCGCGCAGAGCCTCGAAGCCTGGGGGTTGCACGAAACGCAGCCGGGCCAGCTCCTCGGTCGCGACTCCGAGCGAGGACGCGCGCCGCGGCTGCGAAGGGGCATCGACTCGACCGGGCGCGAACTTCTCGTCGCCGAAGCGGCGATGGGCGCCCACGGCGCGCTTCCCGATCTGGGATGGAAATTGAGCGCGTCCGTCCCGACTTCCGTCGCGCTCGCCCCGGTCACGTCGGTGCGCAAACGTGTCCTGCTGTCCGGGTCGGTACTGATCTGCCTGGGAGTACTGGCGGCCTGGCTGCTGGCCTCACGCATCTCCAGACCGGTCAAGGACCTCACCGCAATCGCCAAGCGCATCGCCGACACCGGCCTGCTCGAGAGCGTGCCCAACCCGGTCTCGCGTGACGAGATCGGAGAACTGACGCTGGCTTTCCAGAAGATGGTTGCCGCCGTAGCTGCAGCCAACGAGGAACTCGTGCAGTCTTCCAAACTCGCCTTCCTCGGCGAGCTCGCCGCCGGCATCGCGCACGAAATCCGTACCCCGCTCGGCATCATCAAGAACGCAGCGCAATTGCTCGAACGGCGCGCCGGCGCCACCGACGACGGCCAGGCGGGAGAATGGGCGGTGTTCATCCGCGAAGAGACCGACCGTCTGAACGGAGTCGTGACCGCACTGCTCGATCTGGCGCGGCCGGCGCCTCCGGACAAGGGGCCGGTCGACCTCGGCGCGGTGCTGCGCCGCGCCGCTCACTTCCTCGCGTCCGAGGCCCAGAGTCGAGGCGTGGACATCGAGTGCACGACGGCCCCGGATCTGCCCGACGTCGTCTGCGACTCCAGGCAGATCTATCAGGTGTGCCTGAACCTGTTGATGAACGCGCTGCAGGCATGCAGCCGCGGCGGCCACGTGAAGGCCGCGACTCGCGGCGGCCGCATCACGGCCTCGACCCGCTGCGACGGCTCAACCGTCGAGATCGTCGTCCGCGACGACGGGAGCGGAATCCCCGAAGAACTGCTCGAGAGGCTCTTCGAGCCGTTCGCCACCAAGCGCGAAGGTGGAATCGGGCTGGGTCTCGCCATCGTCCGGCGCATCGTCGCCAGTCATGGCGGGCGCGTCGAAGCCCGTAACCTGCCCGAGCGCGGCGCCGAATTCACTGTAACACTACCGATCGGAATCGAAGGAAACCCCGATGAAACGTGAAAGCACCATTCTGGTCGTCGACGACGAGACCAAGATTCGCCGCTTGCTGGAAACCTCGCTGGTACAGAGGGGCTACGTCGTCATCACGGCCGGCGACGGCGAGGAAGCGTGCAGCAAGCTCGACGCGTCGATCGACCTCGTCGTCACCGACCTGAAGATGCCGAACAAGGACGGCCTGGAGGTGCTGGCCGAAGCGCGCCGGCGCGGGCTCAACATGCCGGTGATCGTGATGACGGCTTACGGCACCGTCGACTCTGCCGTGCAAGCCATGCGCGGGGGTGCTTTCGACTACATCACGAAGCCGTTCGATCTGGACGCACTCGAGATGGTGGTCGCTCGCGCCTTGCAGTTCGACGCGCTGGCCTCGGTCAACCGCTTCCTGCGCGAGAGCGAAGAGCGCGGCATCGAGGACATGGTCGGGCGCTCCGAGCAGATGAAGCAACTCTTCAACGAGATCCGGCAGGTCGCTCCGGCGCGTGCCGCCGTGCTGGTGGTGGGCGAAACCGGAACCGGCAAGGAGCGCGTCGCGCGCGCCATTCACGCGCTGAGCGATCGCCGCGAGGAACTCTTCGTCCCGATCAACTGCGCCGCCATTCCGCTCGAGTTGCTCGAGAGCGAACTCTTCGGGCACACCCGCGGGGCTTTCACCGGCGCCACCGACAACCGCGTAGGCAAGTTCGAGCTGGCTTCGGGCGGTACGCTGTTCCTCGACGAGATCGGCGATATGCCGCTACCGCTGCAGGCCAAGATCCTTCGCATTCTGGAAGAAGGCGTCATCGAGCGCATCGGCAGCAACCGCTCGATCCGCGTCGACACGCGCGTGGTGTCGGCGACCCACCGTCGCCTCGAGGACGCGATCCGCGCCGGAACTTTCCGCGAGGACCTCTACTACCGCCTGAACGTCCTGCAACTGCGCGTCCCTGCCGTGCGAGATCGAGCCGGCGACGTACCGCTACTGGCCGCACACTTCCTCGAGACCTCGGCGCGGCAGATGGATCGTCCGCCGCTCAAACTCGATCGCGACGCGCTGGAGTTGCTCGAGGCCTACTCGTGGCCCGGCAACGTGCGCGAACTGCGCAACGTGTGCGAGCGCCTCTCGGTACTGTGCCGCGGCGATCGCGTCGACGTAGCGATGGTCTCTCACCTGCTCGACCTGCCGGAGCCGACTCCGGCCTCGGCTGCCGGCAAAGGTCCTGCGCCGACCACGCTGGCCGCAGCGGTGGCCAAGGCCGAGATCGAGGCCATCGAATCGGCGCTGGCCCGCAGCGGCGGCAACAAGGCCAAGGCCGCGCGGTTGCTGGCGGTGAGCGAGCGCAACCTCTGGTACAAGATCAAGAAGCACGACATCGCGACCGCGGACGACTGAGCACGGCCGGAGCGTCAGCGCCGCGGGGAAGGAGCCGGTCGTAGCTCTGCAGGCCACACGGATGGATCGTCGCAGGGATCGATGCGCAGCCGCTACCCGGTTGCCGTCAGCATCTCTTCACTGTTGCAGTCCAGTGCCAGCGCCCCCGCGAGACCTCCCGATCCCGATCCCGAGCCCGAGCCCGAGCCGATGACGATGGCGTCGTAGTCGAGCGTGGGTCCCTCCCCAGCGAAATCCCTTGCGAGGCGCCGGGACGCGGCCCCCACGCCGATTCAGTAGCTATCGTCGCCGCCCGCGGCGAACGGCGGTGCATCCTCTCGCGAAGTGAAGTTGCGAAAGCGCGCGAACGCCTTGTCGAACATCAGCCGCACCGTTCCGGTGGGGCCGTTGCGCTGCTTGGCGATGATGATCTCGGCCACTCCGGGCTCCGGCGTGTCGGAATTGTACTGCTCGTCGCGGTAGAGGAACACGATCACGTCGGCGTCCTGCTCGAGTGCGCCCGACTCGCGAAGGTCGGCCATGCCGGGGCGCTTGTCCGAGCGCAGTTCTACCTGACGGTTGAGCTGCGACAGCGCGATTATCGGAACGCCGAGTTCCTTCGCGAGCGCCTTCAAGGACCGCGAGATCGCCGAAATCTCCTGCTCACGGCTATCCTCGCCCACGCCGCGCATCAGTTGCAGGTAGTCGACGATTATCAGTCCGAGGTTGGCCTGCGGGTCGTGTCTCAGTCGCCGCGCCTTGGCGCGCAGCTCGATCACGGTCTGCGCGGCCGCGTCGTCGATGTAGATCGGCGCGCTGCCGAGCTTGCCGGCGGTGAGCGCGAGCTTCTTGATGTCGCGGTCGCGCAGATGGCCGGTGCGCACGCGCGAGTTGTCGATCTCAGCCTGCGAACACAGCATACGCATGACCACCTGGTCGGTGGACATTTCCATCGAGAACACCGCCACACCGATGTTGCATTCGCACGCGGCGTACTCGGCGATGTTGAGCGAGAACGCCGTCTTTCCCATGCTCGGGCGTCCGGCCACGATGATCAGATCGGAGGGCTGGAAGCCGGCGGTCATGCGGTCGAGGTCGTAGAACCCGGTTGGCACGCCGGTCACTTCCTGCTTCTTCTCGAAGAGCTGCTCGATGCGCGCCACGGTACCGCTGATCAGCGTGTCGATGCGTTTGAGCGCGGTGTGGGTGCTCTCCGCCGACAGTTCGAAGATCGCCGTCTCGGCGCGATCCAGGAACTCGCGCGTGGATCCGCGCGACTCGTAGGCGCCGGCCAGAATGTCCGACGAAGTGCGGATCAGCCGGCGCAGCATCGACTTGTCGTGGATGATGCGCGCGTAGTGTTCGATGTTGGCGGCGGAAACGACCTTCTCCGCGATCTCGATCAGATAAGCCGATCCGCCCACCCGCTGCAGTTCGCCGCTCTGCTTGAGGCGATCGGTCACCGTAATGGCATCGATCGGTCTGGCCTGCTCGGTGAGTTGGATCATCGCCGCGAAGATGCGCGCGTGGCGCTCGACGTAGAAGTCGCCGGCAGTGACGATGTCGGCGATCTTGTCGAAGGCCTCGGTGTCGATCAGGATGCCGCCGATCACCGACTCCTCGGCTTCGATGCTGTGGGGCGGGATCCGCGTGAAGGCTGCGCGCTGTTCGTCCATGAGGGCGCCGATTGTGCGGCGGGGCGCTCGCCGATCCAACAAGAGCGGGCGCCTTCCTGCACCATTGTCCACCCCGCCGGTCACTGCCGGCGAGCGACCGGGCGATTCATGACATCGGTAGAATGTTCGCGTCCGGCGCGCCCTGCACCGCCGCACCCAGGGTGTGCAGGGCGCGGGGAATCCGCGGGCCGTACCAGGCCAGGTCCTTGCCGTCAACCAGCACGAAGCGGGCGCGCAGCCCGGCCTCGAGCAGTTCGTCGGCGTGGAAGGAATCGAAGGCGTAGGGCTCGTCGGGCAGCACCACCAATTCTGGCGCGGCCTCGCGCAGTTCGTCGAGTGTGATCTGGAAGAAGTCCGGGCCCGATCTGTCGCCGAACACGTTGTGGCAGCCCGCACGGGCGAGCATGTCGCCGATGTAAGTCGCGCGGCGAAAGGTCATGTACGGGCGGCGCCAGATCGGGCAGAAGGTCGCCAGCGACCGGCCACGCAGCCGCAGCGCGGCCTCCGCCACGGCCGCGTGGCAGTGCTGCCCGAGCACCTCGCCGGCCTCGGCGGCGCCGCAGACCCGGCCGAGTTCCGCGAGCATGTCGGCTGCCTCTGGCACCGTCCGCGGGTGGGTGACGTGCAGCCGCAGCCCGGCCGCCTCCAGAGCCAGGCAGTCCTCCAGACGGTTCTCCTCCCGGTTGACCACGACCATCTCCGGGCGCAGCCGCACGATGCCGGCGACGTCGGGGTTCTTGGTGCCGCCGACCTCCTGGATCGCCTCGACCACGCCGTGCGGCTCGGTGCAGTAGCGCGTGCGGCCGACCAGCGACTCGAGCAGACCGAAATCGATCAGCGCTTCGGTCAGACTCGGCACCAACGAGACGATTCTCACGCGCCGAACGCTCCGCGTCGCGAGCGGCGCGCCCACGGTGCAGGCGCGCCTTGGCCCGCCAGCCCCTGGGGGCGACGGCGCGGCATCATTCCAGGATCCCCCAGCCTCGCTGCCGGGCCTGGCGGCGAAGCCGCGCATCGGGCCTCACCACGCGCGGCTCGCCAACGCGAAGCAACATCGGCAGGTCGCTGATCGAATCGCTGTAGAAGTAGCTACGGTCCAGATCCAGCCCGTGCGCGCGCGCAAACATCTCGGCGCGGGCGATCTTGCCGCTACCGTAGCACAGCGGCAGATGCGCACCGCCGGTGAAGATTCCGTCCTTTATCTCGAGTTCGGTGGCGATCACGTGTTCGATACCGAGATCGGCGGCCAGCAGATCGCTCACGTAGCGGGTGCCCGCCGTCAACAGCGCCACCGTGTGGCCCTGTCCCACGTGCCCGCGAAGCAGCGCTACGACGCTGTCACTCACCTGCGCGCGAACGTCGGCCTCGTACCACTGCCGGCAGTGTTCGAGAACCTCACTCTCGGGACGCCCGCGCAGGAAACGCCCCGCGACCTCGCCGAGACGCTTCATGCTGAGAAAACCGATACGGTAGGTCAGGGCCAGCCACAGGAAGCGCAGGTGATCGCCGCGCGAGAGCAGGCCGCGCCGGCGAAGGTCGGCGACGTAGAGGCTGCCCGAGTGGACGCGAAGCAAGGTGCCGTCAACGTCGAAGAACGCCGCGACGGCACCTTGCCCGGAGTCGGTCACGCAAGAACCGGGTCAGACCCTCTCGACGATGAGCGAAATGCCCTGGCCGCCGCCGATGCACAGCGACGCCAGGCCCAGCGATACATTCCGGTGCTTCATCGCGTAGAGGAGCGTGGTCAGGATGCGCGCGCCGCTGGCACCGATAGGGTGACCGAGCGCGACCGCGCCGCCGTTCACGTTGACCTTGGCCGGGTCGATCTTCAGTTCGGCCAGCACGCCGAGCGACTGAGCGGCGAAGGCCTCGTTGAGTTCCCAAAGACCGATGTCTTCCTTCTTGATGCCGGTGCGCGCGAGCACCTTCTCGGAAGCCGGCCACGGACCCATGCCCATGATCGCCGGATCCACGCCGGCGGCGGCAGCGCCACGAATCACGGCCAGGATCTCGCGTTTCTCGGCCTTGGCGCGCGCCTCCGACATCACCACCAGCGCCGCCGCGCCGTCGTTGATCCCCGAAGCATTGCCGGCGGTAACGGTGCCGTCCTTCTTGAAAGCGGGACGCAGCTTTGACAGCGCCTCGACGGTCGTGCTCGGACGCGGATACTCGTCCTTGTTGACCCTTACCGGGTCGCCCTTCTTCTGCGCGATCTCGATCGTGAAAATCTCTTCGTCCAGAGCGCCGCTGGCCTGCGCGGCACCGGTCTTTTGCTGACTCGAGACCGAGAACGCGTCCTGGGCCTCACGCGTGATGCCGTACTTCGCGGCGATGTTCTCGGCGGTGATTCCCATATGCGTGAAGGTCAACGGGCACGACAGGCCGTCGGCGATCATCGAGTCGATGATCTGCTCGGGGCCCATACGGTAACCGAAACGGGCCTTGGCGAGCAGATACGGCGCAAGCGTCATGTTCTCCATCCCGCCGGCCACCACGCACTCGGCCTCGCCGAGCAGAATCGACTGGGCAGCAAGCGCCACGGCCTTGAGCCCCGAGCCGCACGCCTTGTTGACCCCGAAGCTCGGAACTTCTTTGGGGACGCCGCCCTTGATGGCCGCGACGCGAGCCGGGTTCAGGCCCAGATTGGCACTGAGCACGTTGCCGAGGATCACTTCTTCGACCGAAGCCGGGTCGATGCCCGCACGACGGATCGCTTCGGCGATGGCCAGGCCTCCGAGTTCGGGAGCCGGTTTGTCGGCGAATACGCCTCCGAAGCTCCCGACGGCCGTACGTGCTGCGCTTACGATGACTGCTTTACTCAATGCTGTTTCCTCCCTCGAAACCTTCGCGGCCCGGCTAGGCGCGCGGCTGAATGTGCTGGCGAATCCAATCGACGATCTGCTTGGTGCTGGCGCCCGGCGTGAAGATCTCCTTGACGCCGAGATTCTTCAGCTCGCCGATGTCCTCGTCGGGCACGATGCCGCCGCCGAAGACCGGCACGTCGCCGGCGCCCTTTTGCCTCAGCAGGTCGACGACCCGCGGGAACAGCGTCATGTGCGCGCCCGACAGGATCGACAGACCGACGCAGTCGACGTCCTCCTGCACCGCGGTCTCGGCGATCATCTCGGGAGTCTGGTGCAGACCGGTGTAGATGACCTCGAAGCCCGCGTCGCGCAGGGCGCGTGCGATGATCTTGGCCCCGCGGTCGTGACCGTCGAGGCCGGGCTTGGCGACGAGAATTCTGAGTACCTTTTCCGACACGTTGCAGTCTCCCTTGCGTGCTGTGCTCGTCAGACCGTGGCCGGGTCCTGGTAGACACCGAAGACCTGGCGGTAGACGTCCGATATCTCACCCACGGTGACGCTGCCGCGCACGGCATCGACCACGGCGGGCATCAGGTTGCGGTCTTCGACAGCGGCGCTGCGCACGCCCTCGATCAGCTTCGCTACCTGCTGCCGGTCGCGCGTGGCTTTGAAGGCGCTGACGCGGGCGCGCTGCTCGCCCTCGATGGCGCGGTCGATCTTGAGGATCTCCAGCTTGTGATCCTCTTCCATCGTGTAGCCGTTGAGCCCGACCGTCACGTACTCGCCGCCGTCGGTGGCTTGCTGGAACGCGTAGGCTGCATCGGCGATCTCGGCCTGCGGATAGCCGAGTTCGATGGCCCGCACGATCCCGCCCAACGCGTCGATGCGCGCAATGTAGGCCTGGGCCTCGCTCTCCATGCGATCGGTCAGCGCTTCGATGGCATAGCTGCCGCCCAGCGGATCGACCGTGTTCACGATGCCGCTCTCCTCGGCCAGGATCTGCTGGGTTCGGAGTGCGACCGTAACCGCTTCCTGCGAGGGCAGCGCCAGCGTCTCGTCGAGCGAATTGGTGTGCAGCGACTGCACCCCGGCCAGCACAGCGGCCAGCGCCTGAACCGTCACCCGTACGACGTTGTTGGTGGGCTGCTGCGCGGTCAGCGACACGCCCGAAGTCTGGGCGTGGGTGCGCATCAGGCAGGCGCGGTCGGTCTTGGCGCCGAAACGCTCGCGCATGATGCGCGCCCACATGCGGCGCGCCGCGCGGATCTTGGCGATCTCTTCGAGGAAGTCATTGTGGACGTTGAAGAAGAACGACAGCCGCGGTCCGAACTCGTCGGGATCGAGCCCCCTCTCCACCGCCGCCTGCGCGTAGCCGATGCCATCGGCGAGCGTGAAGGCGAGTTCCTGCGCGGCCGTCGAGCCGGCCTCGCGGATGTGGTAGCCGCTGATCGAAACCGGATGCCAGCGCGGAACCTCGCGCGTGCAGAACTCGATCATGTCGGTGACGATTCGCAGCGAGGGCTGCGGAGGGCAGATCCACTCTTTCTGGGCGATGAACTCCTTGAACATGTCGTTCTGGATGGTCCCGCCGAGCTTCTTCCAACTGCACCCCTGTCGCTCGCCGATCACCAGATACATCGCCAGCAGGACCGAGGCCGAGCAGTTCACCGTCATCGAGGTGGTGACTTCGTCCAGCCGGATGCCGTCGAAGAGCACCGACATGTCGTCGACAGTCGAGACCGCCACGCCCTCGCGGCCGACTTCGCCTTCGGCGCGCGCGTGGTCGGCGTCGTAGCCCATCAAGGTCGGCATATCGAAAGCGGTGGAAAGCCCGTCGACGCCCTGGGCCAGCAGGTACTTGAAGCGGGCGTTGGTGTCGGCGGCGCTGCCGAATCCGGCGAACTGGCGCATCGTCCAGGTCTTGCCGCGATACATCGACGGGTAGACCCCGCGCGTGAACGGATACTGGCCGGGCTCGCCGACCACCCCGGCGCCGTCCCCGGCCCGGTAGCACTCGTCCAGTTCCATGCCGGAGATGGTCGCGTGCTTGGGCCGAATGCGCCTGGGGTCGATCTTTCGCGCCGCGTTGCCGCTGCTCATTGTCGAGGTCCGTCCTACCCGGGAAAAAAGATGCGAAACTATAGGCAGGAACGCGAGCCGAGGACAATTGCCCAAGTGCCCGTCGGAGCGGCGAAAAGAGCGGCGCTGGCGAGACCGACCGAGGCTCCCCCGCGGCGCCGCGAGCCGGGCGTTTGCGCCGCTGGGCGCGGCTGTTAGGTTCCGCGCCGCGGAGCGCGCGGCGCGGAAGCCGGCGCGGAACCCGACCACAATCCACCGATTCTCCGCCCGTAAGGAAGCAACCCGTGAACGCGCCACTCGTCGTATGTCTCGATCTCGAAGGTGTCCTGGTCCCCGAAGTATGGATCGCTGTGGCGGAGAAGACCGGCATCCCTGCGCTGCGCCGCACCACCCGCGACGAACCCGACTACGACAAGCTGATGCGCGGGCGCCTGGAGATCCTGGCCCACCACGGCCTCAAGCTCGCCGACATCCAGGAAGTGATCGGCACGCTCAGTCCGCTGGAGGGTGCCTTCGAGTTCCTCGAAAAGCTCCGCTCGCACACTCAGGTGATCATCCTGAGCGACACCTTCTACCAGTTCGCGCAGCCGCTGATGCGTCACCTTGCCTGGCCCACGCTGTTCTGCCACGAACTCGAAGTCGCCGCTGACGGCGCCGTGACCGGCTACCGGCTGCGCATCAAGGACGGCAAGAAGAAGGCGGTCGCGAGCCTCAAACACCTCGGCTTTCGCGTCCACGCCAGCGGCGACAGCTACAACGACACCTCGATGCTGTGCGAGGCCGACCGCGGCGTGCTGTTCTGCTGTCCGCAGAATGTCGCGGATGAGTTCCCGCAGTTCGCCAGGACGGAGTCGTACGAGGAGTTGTTCTCGTTGTTGATGGAGGGGTGCTGAAAAAGCAGCGCTCGACTCCCTCGATCGCGGCACCGCAACAGCACGCAGCCATTTCTCTTGCGGATTCGCGCCGTCAAACAAATGGGTTGAGCACTCTCGCTCCGAGGTCGGCCACATCCGCCTCGTTGCGCGTGACGAGTGTCATCCGATGTACCTTGGCTGTCGCCGCCAGCAATCCGTCGATCGTGGGGATCGGTCGCGATGCTGCCATGCGCCCCCATGCATCCGCAACCTCGCGGCCGACCGGCAGAATCCGGTCGGCAAACGCATCGCCGACCTCGCCTAGCCATGCTTCGAGCGCAACAGCCTTCGCTCGGTCTCGAGCGCGTGCAAGCTCGAAGCCTCTTCGGATTTCTCCGAGTACGAGTACGCTCAAATAGAGTTCGTCGTCGTGAATGGACTCGTACCACGCTGACACTCTGGCGTCGCAGCGATCACCTTTTCGTACCTCGGAGATGATGTTCGTGTCGATCAGGTAGTTCACAGATCGACCGCTCGGCCGAGATCGCGCGGCCGAGCCAGATCGATATCCTCGAGAGGCGCAGCGGCCAGGAGCGCCTTGAGTCCAACGACCGGCCGTTCCGCGAAACGCTCGCGGAGCAAAGCGCGCGCTTCTGATTCCTGCTCGGGATCTGCCAGAGCGTTGACGACGTTACGGACCAGCGCAGCGTCGTCCTTGTGCACCTGGACCTCGAGGCGAAGGAACCCCTTGCCCTTCATTCGGCGGCGATAGGTGGTCAGAGCTTTTCGCTGGCTGTTCGGCATCGACGC
>JACRCR010000012.1 GCA_016218925.1 Deltaproteobacteria bacterium
AAGGGATCTCTCACCGCGCACATGAGTGGATTGCGCTGCGTCGATCCCGGCCTGGATCTCGGTGGGCTAGGCACCGTGGAGTTCACGGTACGGGTGGAGAAGAGATAGCGGGCGCGCAGGCCACGGCTCGCACATGGCCGCGTGCTGCCGGCGGCCGCGCCCTGTACCGCTGCGGCGAGTTCCGACCGGTCGAGGAGCCAAATCGAGAGCCGCGACTTGACCCCTCTCACTCCGGGCCGCCGCTCCCCCCTGTACCCTTGGTCCAGTTCCGACCGGACGAGAAAACCTGTCGCAAGCCGCGACTTGACCCCTCTCATGACCCCTCTCAGGACCCCTTTCAGCGGCGGAGGTGGGTGGTGGCTTCGATGTCCACGGCCAGCGACTCGTCGTCGATGCTTCCGGTCAGGCACACGCCGTAGACTTCGCGCGCGCGTTCCGGCGTCTCCCAGCCTTCGAGGACGTCGTCGCGCACGGCGCGGGGGTCGCGCGTGCGAGGATCACCGTAGCCTGCGCCGGAGTTGGTGCGCCCGCGAAGCACCGCGGTACCGTCGAGCAGCACGATGTCGAAGTTGGCGACTCGTTGCTCGACCGCGTTGGTGTAGACGAGATGGGTGGTTGCCAGGCAGCCGTCGCCGCCGCCGAGCACTCCGCGCGGAGCGTTGTACTGGCCATCGGAGATGATCACGACGATCATGCGTCCGCCGCGAACCCCGTAGCTGGTCTCCATCGCCGGTGCGCCGCGATAGCGGCCCGCGCCGGCGGTCCCCGGCATCAATCGCACGGTCGCGAACAGAATCGGGAAGCGTAATTCGTCGAGCTCGATGCTGTCGCCGTAGGTGAGGCCGGCAACGACCGGAATCCCATAGGTGAGCCAGCCGTCGCAGGACGGGCCGCCGGGGCCGCCGTTGCCGCCGATCAGCAACTGGTTGACGTAGGGGCGGCCGCCGCGCCGGTAATCCTCGCCTGAAATCACCGCGGCGCCGGCGCCCAGGCTGACGCCTCCCTCGGCAAGTCCGTAACCTTCGCCGAGCGAAGCGAAAGCGCGCTGCACCAGATTGACCAGGCGATCGCCGACGTTGGTGGTGGCCATCGAGCAGCTCTTGGGAAATCGCGGCCTGCCGACCACGCAGTTATCCCGCAGCAACACCTCGATGCGCCGGAAGGAGCCCGAGTTGCGCGGGATTGTAGGATCCAGGCAGTTGAAGATCCCGGTGGTGACGTTGTTGATCGCGCACGCTTCCGACTCATTGAGGCCGGCGTCCACGCAGTCGATGTTGTCGCGCAAGTCGACGACGATGCGCGCCTGATCTGGATCCACGTCGAGACTCACGTGCAAAGGCACGCCGTCGGGCAGGAACGGCTGCACCGGGTCGTGCGCTCCGTCGGCGCTGAGGACCGCCTTCGGCAGCGCGCGAATCGCCTGCATCATCCGGGTCTCGGAGTAGTCGAGCCAATCCTCGATGAAGGTATCGATCACCTCGGTGCTATAGCGGCGGCACAACTCTTCGAGACGCCGCTCCGCCGTGCGCGCCGCGCCCAGCGCCGCCAGCAGATCGCCGCGCCACTGCTCCGGCACGCGGATGCGGCGCATCCCCGTGCGCACCACGTCGTCGATCATCTGGTAGCGGCGCTCCAGCCGCACGCACGGAAAGATCACCGAGCCTTCCTCGTAGACGTCCTTGGCACCGAAATGGTAAGTCGATGGAATGCTGTTGCCGATATCGGCCTGGTGCGCCTTGGCGCAAGCGGTGAAGATGTGCCGGCCATCGGCGAAGACCGGCACCAGCACGGTCTGATCGGCCGGGTGGGTGTTGCCGAGATACGGATCGTTGTGCAGGAAAGCATCGCCTCTGGCCAGATCGCTGTGCAGCCGCGTCATCGAGGCGGTCTGGATGTGCGAACCGAAGGTGTGGACCGGCAGCCCTTCGGCAACCGCCAGCAACCGGTTGTCGGCGGTGGTGATCGCACAGGAGAAGTCGCGTCCGGTGTTGATCAGCGCCGAACGCGCCGACCGCAGCAGCGTGTTGGTCATCTCGCGAACGATGCCGTCGAAGCGGTTGGCCAGTACCGCCGCCAGGACCGGATCGCGCAAACCGTCGGAAGACTTTGCTGCAGCGCGGTTCATGCTCGCACTCCGGTGTCGATCAGGTAGCTCCCGCAGGCGGAGAGCGTCGCGGTGGCCCCCGGCGGGATGACGATCGTCGTGGTCGCTTCGGTGATCACCGCCGGACCTTCGATCACCGCGCCGGCCGCCAACTCGCCGCCGGGGAAAAATCCGGTATCGACCAATCCCACGCCGTCGAAGAACGCCTGTCGTCGCTGGCGCGGCAGCGGCCGTGCATCACGCAGCGGTTGCCGCAGTGCCTCTTTCTTCGGCAGCGTCACGGTGAGACGGCCCTTCCAGGTCAGGAACTCGAGCTCCGATCGCTCGTCGCACACCGCGAACACACGCTGGTGAACGGCGTGAAACGCGCGAACCAGCGCTCCGACTTCGGCAGGCCCGAGTTCCCATCCGGCCAGCGGAACGTCGAGCTGCCACACCTGCCCCTCGTAGCGCGCCTCGACGAACAGATCGGTGCGGCTCTGCCCGCTTCCGCTGTGCAGCGAGTCTTCGACCGCCGCCAGCTCCGCGCGCACCGCCGCCAGTGCTTTCTCGACCAGCGCGCGGTCGAAAGCCGACGAAGTCGTGAACGCGCCGGCGGCCTGCTCGAAGACGATGTCGGCGAACTGCATCCCGCACGCACTCATCGCGCTCGCCGTCTTGGGCAGCAGCACGCGCGCGCAACCGAGCTCTCGCGCTATCGCCACAACGTTGAGGCCCGCGGCGCCGCCGCCCGCTACCAGTGTGCAGTCGCGAGGGTCGAGGCCCTCGGCCACCGTGATGTCGACGATCGCCGTGATCATCGTCTCGCCGGCAACATTGATGATCGCGTGGGCGGTTTCGGGCAGATCGCGACCCAGCGCGGCGGCGATCCTGGCCACCGCGGCGCGCGCGGCATCGACGTCCAGCGCCATGCGACCGCCGAGCAGACCTTCGGATGGCAGATAGCCGGCCACCAGCGCGGCATCGGTCACCGTCGCGTCGGTTCCGCCGCGTCCGTAGCAGGCCGGGCCCGGCTCGGCGCCTGCGCTTTGCGGGCCCACGCGCAAGAGCCCCGCCGCATCCATCCATGCGATCGAGCCACCGCCGGCGCCGACGCTACGCACGTCTACCGAAGAGAGGCATAGCAGCTCGCCGCTGAAGCGCGGCCCCAGCCACGTCTCGCGGGTTCGCACCAGATCGCCGTCGCGAATCATGCCGACGTCGAAGGTGGTGCCGCCGGTGTCGCAGACGATGAGGTCGCACGTCTCGCCCTCGCGTCGCGAGTATTCGCGCGCAGCGACCGGCGCCATTGCCGGCCCCGACTTGACCAGATGCACCGGTTGCTCGAGCAGCATCGGCACCTCCATGCAGCCGCCGGTCGACGTGCTGACCAGCAGCGGCCCGTCATAGCCGAGTTCGCGCAGACTCTTCTCCATGCGCCCGAGATGGCGGGCCATGCCGGGGCGCAACGAAGCGTTGATGGCGGTAGCCGAGGCGCGGCGGAACTCACGCAGGATCGGCAGCAGGCGGTGGGAAAGCGTCACCGGAATCCCCGGCAGATGCGCGGCGGCGAGTTCGCCGATGCGCCGCTCGTGCGCAGGATTGACGACCGAGAACAGCAGGCACACCGCCAGCGCCTCGAACCCGCGCTCCGAGATGGTACGCAGCAGCGAGACCAGGTGGTCTTCGTCAAGCGGTCTTTCCACGCCGCCCTCCGCGTTGATGCGCTCGCGCACGCCGAAGGTATGGCGGCGCGCGACGTACGGCTGCGGGAAAGGCTGGGTGAAGTCGTGGGCGTTGCTCTTGCCGCCTTCGCGAAACAGCAGCACGTCCTCGATACCTTCGGTGCACAGCATCGCGGTGCGCGCGACCTTGCGCGTGACGATGGCGTTGGTCGCGGCCGTGGTGCCGTACACCAGCAGGTCGGTGGCGGCGAGCAGCGCCTGCAACTCGAGTCCGCTCTCGGCGGCAGCCGCCTGGATCGCTTCGCGAACGCCGAGCGAGATGTCGCGCGGCGTCGTCAGCGCCTTGCCCAGGTACAGGGCTCCGCGCCAGTCGGCGATCACCGCGTCGGTGAAGGTGCCGCCGGTATCGATGCTGAGTTGATACCTTCGGGATTCTCGGGATTTCATCGCCGGCCTCACTCACGACCATGACGCGGCCAGGCTCTGCCGCACATACAGCGTAACCAGGCGGCGCAGGTCTTCGAGGTGCGCCGGCTTCAGCGGATCGGAAAACCAATCGTTCCAGTCGATCGGGCCGGTGGCGAAGTAGCCGTAGATCAGCCAGGTAAAGCTGCGCAGAAAGGTCTCCACCGGAAAGCCGCGGTCCACCGCGCCGCCAGCCTTGGCTCTTTCCAGCAACTCTCGCAGTCGGCGGTGCGCGTCGAGCGAGATCTTCACCTCGAACGGGCGCAGCTCATCGGACGGATCGAGCCAGCGCCGCAGATACAGCCGCGGGCGCTCGGGCCGGCTCGCCATCAGGTCGATGATCGCCGAGGCCGCGCCCACCAGCACGTCGATGACCTTGGCGGTATCGTCGATCGGGCCTTCTTCGAGCGGTGCCAGTCGCTCGCCGAGAATCGCCGCTTCTTCCTGGTAGAGAGCTTCGAGAACCGCGGTAAAGAGTTCGAACTTGCTGCCGGCGTGGTAGTGCACGGTGGCGACGTTGACGCCCGCCTCGGCCGCCAGCGCGCGGGTAGTCGTGCCGGCGTAGCCGCGCTCGGCAAAAAGCCGCGTCGCCGCGTCGATGACGCGGGCGCGTGCCTTAGGATCGACGGGTCGCGCCATCGGCCTGCCTACAAACGCGCCAAACAACCCACCGATCGGGCAGCCGATCACCCAGCCAATCACCCAGCATTGATGAACGCCGACAGCATGCGGTCGCGCGTCGCGGCCGGCAGCAGATCGAGGATCGTGTTCATCGGAGCCATCTTTTCCGGCAGGCCACCGCCGGTGAGGCCGGCCAGCATCGCCAGCTCCATCATCAACTCCTCGAGCGGACGATCCTTCACTCTGGCCACCTCGCGCGCGAAGTGCTCGCGATCCACCGATGGTCCGCGCTCGCGCAGACACGCCACCGACTCTGCCAGATCGCGCAGGAACTGATCGACCAGCGGCACGTTGGAGCTGGAAACGCTCACGTGCAGGTTGGCCGGACCTCCGCCGCACGCGAACTGCGGCAGGAGCTGCCAGCCGCGTTGCTTCATCTCGTCGTCGAGTTCGAAGATGCTGATCTGCGTCGATCCCAGCGTGAACATGCACATCTCGGGATCGGCCAGCACGTCGATGCCTTCGATGCCTTCGATGCCGGCGATCATCGCGCGGGTCGCATCGCGGGTCTCGCGCACGATGCGACGGTAGCCGGCCTCGCCGAGGTGGCGCATCATCGCCCACGATGCCGCTATCGGACCGGTGGACTTGCTGCTGAGCACGGTGGGATTGATGACCGCGTACTCGGTGGTGCGGCTGCACGTGAACAGCGCGTGGCTGCGCAGGTCGCGGTTGCGGTACATCAGCACCGAGGCGTTCTTGGGTGCGTAGCCGTACTTGTGCATGTCGGCCGAAATGCTGGTTACGCCGTCGACCGAGAAGTCGAAGCCGCGCAGCTTCTCGCCCATGCGCCGCAGGAAAGAGAGGTAGAGCCCGCCGACGCAGCCGTCGACGTGAAAGAGGATGCCGCGCGCGGCCGCGGCCGGCGCCATCTCGGCGATCGGATCGATGGTGCCGTGCGAGAAGTTCGGCGCCGAGCCGACTCCGAGTATCGTATTTGGTCCGAGTGCCGCGCGGAACGCGGCCGCGTCGGCACGAAAACCATCGGCGGGATCGATCGGAGTGACCACCACGCGCAGTCCCAGGTAGTGCGCGGCCTTGTGGAAGGCCGGATGCGCGGAGATCGGCAGGACGATCTCGGGATCGACGGCCTCGGGGCGATTCGCGCGCGCGTGGTCGCGCGCGGTCTTGACCGCCAGGATGATGCTCTCGGTGCCGCCGCTGGTCATGTTGCCGACCACGCCGTCGTCGCCGCGCAGCAGCTCGGCCAGCGAGCCGACCACGTCCTTCTCCATCCGCGCC
>JACRCR010000013.1 GCA_016218925.1 Deltaproteobacteria bacterium
ATTGCGTTCGGCAACCGCCGCCGGCAACAGACTCTGCAAGCGGCAGTCGACGATCGTCTTGGTGCCGATCACCTTGGAGCCAGGCGCCGCGATTAGCGCCAACTGAATGCCGCCGACCGGCCTGGCCTTGCCGGCCGCCGCGGCAGGCTTCTTCGGCGCCGCAGCAGGCTTCTTGGCCGCCGCGGCGCGCTTGGCCGCGGCCGCCTTCTTTGCCTCGGCCTGCTTCTTCGCTTCAGCGGCCCTGGCGGCCTTGCGCGCCTTGTGCGCGCCCGGCTGCTTCGGGCCGATGTTGCCGATACCAGGCTTCTTGGCGCGAGCCTTCTTCGCCGCGGTCTCGGTAGCACCGGCCTGCGTGTCAGCGGGCTTGGCGACCTCCGATGTCGTTGCCGCGCCGCCCTTGTTTACCGCGTCCGCGTTGCCGGTCGCGGCGGTGGCACCAGGCGCGCCGGCGCCGCCGGAGGAGGCCGCGTTGTTCTGCGACTCGACTGCATCGACCGCGCCGGCGACTCCAGCGCCCCCAACCAATATCGCCAGCACGCCGCAGGCGATCCTGAAACCAACTCTGTTCATGACGACTCCCCTTTCGCTGCGGCACAGCAACGGCCGAACCCCATCGTGAACCGCGCCGCCAGGTGCGTCCAGTGTGGCTGGCAAGAGTCTTGTCAGCAATGGCTCTGATTGGATGAGAAGCCGCCCGGAGTCGGATCCGGCCGCGTCGGGAACCCTTCAGCCGAGCAGTACGAGACGGAACGCGCGCGCCGCGGTGCCGAGCACCGGCGACGGGGCGACGCCGAGCAACACCGTCGCGACCGCAGCGACCGCGACGACGACCGCGGCGTAAGGCCGCGCCGACGGCAGCACATCGTCAGGCGCCTTGTCGAAATACATCGTGCGCACGACGCCGAGGTAATACGCCGCCGAGATGACGCTGTTGAGCGCCGCGATCACGACCAACCACACCAGACCCGCGTGCAGAGCAGCCGTGAAGACGTAGAACTTGCCGACGAAACCGCCCAGCGGCGGGATCCCGGTCAGCGACAGCAGGAACAGCGCCATCGCCGAGGCCAGGGCCGGATGGGTCTGGGCGAGCCCGGAGAAGTCGGAAATGTTCTCGCAGCCGCGGCCGCGACGGGCCAGCGCCACCATCACGCCGAAAGCACCTATGTTCATCGCACCGTAAGCAGCCAGGTAGAACATCACCGACGACCCGGCTTCGGCGGTTCCCGCGGTCACGCCCACCAGCAGATAGCCGGTGTGGGCGATCGACGAATAGGCGAGCATGCGCTTCAGGCTGGTCTGGCGAAGCGCGACCACGTTGCCGATGGTCATCGTCACGGCGGCCGCGCCCCAAAGTACCGGGGCAAGCTCGGCCCTCATCGGCGCCAGCGCCTCCAGCATCGTGCGCAGCAGCGCGGCAAACCCTCCGGCTTTGACCGCTGTGGCCATGAAGGCCGTCACCGAAGTGGGCGCGCCTTCGTAGACGTCGGGGGCCCACAGATGGAACGGCACGGCCGCGATCTTGAAACCGAAACCGATCAGGATCAGGCCGGTAGCCAGCAGCAGCACCAGATGGTCGGAAGCCGCGTAGTTCGTGCTAGAGAGCGCCTTGGCGACGTCGGCGAGCACCGTCGAGCCCGTCATCGTGTAGAGCAGCGCCACGCCGTACAGCAGAAGAGCCGAGGCCAGCGCGCCGAGCAGGAAGTACTTGAGCGCGGCCTCGTTAGAACGCAGGTCGGACTTGCGGATGCCGGCCAGCACGTAGACCGCCATCGACATCGTCTCGAGACCGATGAACATGACGATGAGGTCGGTGGCCGCCGCCATGATCACCACGCCGATCACCGCGAAGAACATCAGCGAGTAGTATTCGCCGCGCACGATCCCGGCATCGCCGAGATGCTCGACCGACAACAGCACCGCAGCGGCGCCGAGCGCGCAAACCAGCAGGTTGAAGTAGACCGCGTAGCCGTCCAGCGCCAGGGCGTTGCCGTAGACGGCCGGATCACCGCTGTAGTGCAAGCTGATCGCGGCGGTGGCGGCGAAACCGAGAACGGTCGTCCATGCCACGCCGACGAAGCGGCGGTCGCGCGAGAACATCTCGACGACGATCAGCAGCAGAGCCCATGAGCAGGCGACGATCAGCGGCAGACCGGAGTTGATAGCCTGCGTCATGTCAGTGCGCCTCCCCGTGGCCGGCGGCCGGAGCCGCCACGGCGCCCGCCGGCGCGTGGCCGCCCACAGGTGGCTGCGCGTGACCGCGCGCCTCGCGCATCCTGATCGACGCAGCGGCCGGAGCGTGGGCAACCGCCGGGTTCCCGGCGGCTTGGTCGCGGGCCGCCGTGGCCTTGCTCGCGTAAGCCAGCGTGGTGGCAACCGAAGCGTGCATGACCTCGAAGAACGGACGCGGATAGACGCCCATGACCAGCGCCAGCACGATCAGCGGCAGCATCGTCGCCAGTTCGCGCCGCGTCATGTCGGTCAGCGTGAGGTTTTTCTCGTGGGTCACCGGACCGAACATCACTCGCTGGTACATCCACAGCATGTAGGCCGCGCCGAGCACCACCCCGCTGGCCGCCACCGCGCCGAGCACGCGGTCGAAGCGGAAGCCGCCGAGCAGGATCAGGAACTCGCCGACGAAACCGTTGAGCCCCGGCAACCCTATCGACGACAGCATGATGACCAGGAAGCACACCGCGTAGATCGGCATCTGCTTCCAGAGTCCGCCGTACTCGGCGATCAGCCGCGTGTGGCGGCGCTCGTAGACCACGCCGACCAGCAGGAAGAGCGCACCGGTGGAGACGCCGTGGTTGAGCATCTGGTAGATCGCGCCTTCGACTCCGGTGGTGTTGAGCGCGACGATACCGAGCATCACGAACCCGAGGTGACTCACCGACGAGTAGGCCACCAGCTTCTTCATGTCAGGCTGCACCATCGCCACCAGCGCGCCGTAGACGATGCCGATCACCGCCAGCGTGCCGATCCAGTACGACGCCGCGACCATCGCATCGGGGAACAGCGGCAGCGCGAAGCGCAGGAAGCCGTAGGTTCCCATCTTCAGCAGCACGCCGGCCAGGATCACCGAGCCGCCGGTAGGCGCCTCTACGTGGGCGTCGGGCAACCAGGTGTGCAGCGGGAACATCGGCACCTTGACCGCGAAGGCCAGGAAGAACGCCAGGAAGCAGGCCTGCGCTGCCATCGGCGACAGGTGCGTGCCGTAGAGATCCTCGAGTGCGAAACTGAGATGGCCGGCCGCACCGGCGTGTTGCAGGGCAAGATAGATTATCGCCGCCAGCATCGGCAGGCTGCCGACCATCGTGAACAACAGGAACTTGATCGAAGCGTAGACGCGCCGCTCGCCGCCCCAAACGCCGATGATCAGGAACATCGGCACCAGCATCAGTTCCCAGAACACGTAGAAGAGCAGCAGATCGATGGCCACCAGCGTGCCGAGCATGGTGGTTTCGAGCATCAGCATCGCCAGCAGGTAGCCCTTGAAGCGCTGGTGGACGCTGTCGGCCGCGGCGATCAGCACGATCGGCGTCAACACGACGGTGAGCGCGATCAGCAGCAGCGAGATGCCGTCGATGCCGACCATGTAGGAGGCGCCGAACTGGGGCAGCCAGCCCATCCGCTCGACCAGTTGGAAATCGCCGCGGGAGACGTCGAAAACGCTCCAGATCCACACGCAGATGGCCAGCGGCACCAGCGACACCGCCAGCGCCAGTCGCCGCATCAGCACCTCGGCGCCGGTAGGAATGGCTGCGATCAGCATCGCGCCAAGCGCCGGGGTGAAGACCAGAAGACTCAGCGCGTTTCTCATCCTGCCACCCCGATCAGAGCGCCGAGCGTAAGGGCCAGGACCAACGCCGCCACTCCCGCCAGCACCGTGAGCATGTAGTGCTGCACGTTGCCAGTGGCCCAGCGTCGCGAACCTTCGCCGATCGAATTGATGGCGGTAGCCGTTCCGTTGGCGACCCCGTCGATGAACTGCATGTCGACCGAGCGCCACAGCGCATAGCTGGCCCGCATCAGCGGCTGCACCACCAGCGCGTCGTAGACGGCGTCGATGTTGTAGGCTGCGCGCATCTGCCAGTACAGACCGCGCAGCGCGTTGGCCAGCGTGCGGTCGGCCTTGGGACCTCGCGAGTACATCGTCCATGCAAGGCCGATACCCGCGAGCGCGGCGCCGACCGAGATCCCCATCAGCATCAGTTCGGTACCGGCGTCCAGTCCGAGCTGATGGTGCCCGACCGACGGCGCAAGGTACTCGGCAAAATGATTGCCGCCGCCCAGGACCGCGGGAACCCCGACGTAGCCGCCGACCACCGCCAGCGCCGCGAGCACGATCAGCGGCAGCGTCATCGTGGCCGGGCTCTCGTGCGCGTGCTCCCACTCGTGATGATCGCCGCGGAACTCACCACGGAAGGTCAGTACGTAGAGCCTGGTCATGTAGAACGCGGTGATCGAGGCGCCGAAGACTCCGCAGCCCCACAGCCAGGTATGCCCGGAGGCATAGGCCGAGGCCAGAATCTCGTCCTTGGAGAAGAAGCCCGACAGGCCCGGCACGCCGGCGATCGCCAGCACGCCCAGTGCGAACGTCGCGTGCGTGATCGGCATCTTCTGCGACACGCCGCCCATGCGGCGGATGTCCTGCTCCTCGTGAAGGCCGTGGATGACGCTGCCGGCGCCGAGGAAGAGCAGCGCCTTGAAGAACGCGTGGGTCATCAGGTGGAAGATCCCGGCGCCGAACGCTCCGACGCCGAGCGCCAGGAACATGTAACCGAGCTGGGAGACCGTCGAGTAGGCCAGCACCTTCTTGATGTCGGTCTGCGCGATGCCGATGGTCGCGGCGAGCAGCGCGGTGGCGGCACCAACGGTCCCGACCACCTGCAGCGAGAACGGCGCAGCTTCGAAGAGGCCGTGCAGGCGAGCCACCATGTAGATGCCCGCGGTTACCATCGTTGCCGCGTGGATCAGCGCCGAGACAGGGGTGGGGCCAGCCATCGCGTCGGGCAACCACACGTACAGCGGAATCTGCGCCGACTTGCCGGTGGCGCCGACGAACAGCAGCAACGCCCCGGCCAGCGAGGCCCAGGCCGGAAGCTCAGCGGCCCGCGCGTTGATGGTCGCGAACGTGAGGCTGCCCTGCCCCAGATCGACCAGCGCCCAGAAAATCGTGAATGCGCCAAGAACGAACCCGGCATCGCCGATACGGTTGACCAGGAAGGCCTTCTTGCCGGCCGAGGCCTTTTCGGGATCGGTGTACCAGAAGCCGATCAGCAGATAGCTGCAAAGTCCGACGCCTTCCCAGCCGACGAACATCAGCGGCAGGTTGTCGCCGAGAACCAGCACCAGCATCGCCGCAGTGAACAGGTTCAGGTACGCGAAGAAGCGCGCGTAGTCCTCGTCGTGGGCCATGTAGCCGACCGAGTAGAGGTGGATCAGGAAGCCCACCCCGGTAACGACCATGATCATCACCGACGACAGCGCGTCGACCGTGAACGCTACGTTCGCGCTGAACTCTCCCGAAGACAGCCACTGGTAGACATTGTCGGTCACGACGGTTCCGGCGGGGGATCCGGCCACCGTCAGGAAGGCCTTGGTGGCGAGCGCGAAACTCACCGCCACCGCGGCGCACCCCACCAGACCCACGGCGCGTCGGCCGAGCCGGTAACCCAGCGCGATGTGGAAGAGGACGCCGACCAGCGGTGCCAGCGGAATATAGCGAAGATAGGTTACCGCGATCGGCAGGGAGGCGGTCGCTTCGGTAGCTGCTGCGTGCATCGGCCTTGTTTCCTCGAACCTTCGCCTAACGCCCTTGCCCGACTACCACTTGAGCAGCGCGATCTCGTCAGCCGCCACGGTCTGGCGGTTGCGGAACAGCGCCAGGATCACGGCCAGACCCACGGCCGCCTCGGCGGCCGCCACGGTCATGACGAAGAACACGATCGATTGTCCGTTCATCGAACCGAGGCTGTTCGACCCCGCTACGAAGGCGAGATTGGCGGCGTTCAGCATCAGCTCGATCGACATGAAGATGATGATCACGTTGCGCCGTACGACGGCGCCGACCGCACCGATCGAGAACAGCACCGCGCTCAGCGCCAGGAAATGGGCGGTTCCGATCATCAGTGCGGCGCCTCCTCGCTCTGCCGGGCCGGAGCGGCGTCCTGCTCGTCGCCCTCGTAGCTACCGTCACGCTTGGCCAGCACCACCGCGCCGACGACCGCCACCAGCAGCAATACCGAGGTGAGTTCGAAGGCCACCAGGTAGTCGCCGAACAACTGGCGGGCCAGAACCTTGGTGGTGCCGAAAGTCTGCGGCAGCACGACCCCACGCGAACCCGGCGCCACGGCGCTCGACAACGCCGCCACCAACGAAGCGGCCACGAACGCTCCAGCGCAGAAGCCAATACCAGACAGGGCCGGCCGCTCGCCCAGGCCACGGTCGGACTCGAGGTTCAGCAGCGTGATGACGAACAGGAACAGCACCATCACCGCGCCGGCGTAGACGATGATCTGCAGCGCCGCGACCAGGTGGGCCTGCAGGAAGACGTAGAAGATCGCCAGACAGAACAGCGCGGACACCAGGCACAGCGCGCTGCGCACCGGGTTCTTCGACAGAACCACGCCCATCGCCGAGGCGATGCACACGAAGGCCAGCGGATAGAACACCAGCGGACTCATCTGCCCTGCTCCACCAGCAGAATGATCAGCGCGGTGGCGGCCATGTTCAGCAGCGCGATCGGCATCATCTTCTTCCAACCCAGATTCATCAGTTGGTCATAGCGGAAGCGCGGCAGCGTCCAGCGCACCAGGATCTGGAAACAGCAGAAGAACAGGACCTTGACGACGAAGGCGCCGACCTGCAGCGCGGTGATCAGCGCCGCCGGCAGCGCCATCGGCGTCATGCCGGGAAGGCCCAGGCCCGCCTTCGAATCGAGGTAGGGAACCTGCCAGCCGCCGAAGAACAGCGTCGTCACCAGGCCCGACACCATCACGATCTCGGCGAAATCCGACAGCATGAAGCAGGCCTGCTTGCCGCCCGAATACTCGGTGTAGTAGCCCGCGATGAGTTCGGACTCGCACTCGGGCAGGTCGAACGGAACGCGCTTGGTCTCGGCGATTCCCGCCGTCAGTACGATCAGGAACGCCACCGGCTGGTAGAAGACCCCCCAGGCCGGCAGCACACCGAACAGCAGCCCGCCCTGCCACCTGACCATTTCCTGCATGTCGAGCGTGCCGTAGAGCAGGATCATGCTGACCAGCGAGATTCCCATCGCCAGTTCATACGAGATCATCTGCGCGCTGCCGCGAATGCTGCCGAGCAGAGCCCAGCGGTTGTTGGAAGCCCAGCCCGCCAGCACGATCCCGTACACGCCTAGCGACACCAGCGCGGTGATGTAGAGAAAACCGACGTCGAGATTGATCGCTTGAAGGTTGATGATCCGTCCGCCGACCTCGATGGTGTCGCCGAACGGGATCGCGGCAAAAGTGACGACGGCCGGGAACAGCGCGACGCAAGGCGCCAGCGCGTGGCCGAGGCGATCGGCGCCCGCCGGGATGAAATCCTCCTTCGTGAAGAGCTTGAGCGGGTCCGCCATCAGCGTGTTCATGAACCCGAGGTTGAACGGCGCAGCGATGCGGAAGACGCCCGCGCGGTTGGCACCGACCCGGTTCTGAACCAGCGCGCTGCCCTTGCGCTCGACCCACAGCAGCATCGCCGACAGTGTCAGCACCACCAGGATCACGCCCAACGACTCGATGCCGCCGATCAGCCATTCCATGACATTGTCTCCACGGACTCGGCCTCGCGCCTCTTCAAAGCTTCTCGCCGCGTTCGAGCTTGCCGAGCATCTCGACCACCTGCTCGACCGTCAGATTCTCGTGAAAGCGGTCGTTGAGTTGCAGCATCGGCGCGGTGCCGCACGAGCCCAGGCATTCGACCCGCTCGAGCGAAAACTTGCCGTCGGCCGTAACCTCTCCGGCCTCGATGTCGAGGCGCTTGGAAACGGCTCCATATATGTCTTCGGCACCGCGCAGGTAACACGAAATGTTGGTGCACACCTGTATGTGGCTGCGACCCATCGGCCGGCGGTGGTACATCGAGTAGAAGCTGACCACGCCTTCGACCCACGCCGGCGGCAATTCCATCAGTTCGCAGATGTACTGCTCGACCGCCGGGCTGATCCAGCCGAACTCGCGCTGCGCCAGCCACAGCACGGTCCCGAGCGCCGCGCGGCGTTCGGGGTAATGGGTGAGGATCTCGTGGTACTCGGCCAGCGCTTCGGGCCGGAACACCACCGGAGCGCCGTCGGTAGCTTTGTCTGTTGTGGTCTGCTGAGACATGGGGTTGCTCTGGAGCGACGCGTCCCGCCTCAGCGGTCGCACTCACCTCCGATCATGTTGATCATGCCGAAGATCGCGGCGAGGTCGGGGATCATGAACCCCTTCACCATCGTCTCGAGCGCCGACATTCCGTAGAAGCACGGCGGCCGAACGCGCACGCGGTAGGGCCGTCCGCTCCCGTCGCTCACCAGGTAGAAGCCGAGTTCGCCGTTGGCCGCCTCGCCGGCGAAGTAGATCTCACCGGCCGGCACGCGAATGCCCTCGATGATGATCTTGAAGTGGTTCATCAACCCTTCGATGGTGGTGTAGACGTCCTTCTTGGGCGGCAGCACGTAGGTCGGGTCGTCGGCGATCACCGGGCCGCCGGGCAACTGCGCCAGGCACTGCTCGACGATGCGGATCGACTGCTTGGTCTCCTCGAAGCGCACGGAGAAGCGGTCGAAGTTGTCGCCCTTGGTACCGACCGGGACTTCGAAGTCCATCCGGTCGTAAACCATGTAGGGCGCCACCTTGCGCAGGTCGTAGGGAATGCCGGTGGCGCGCAGCAACGGTCCGGTCAGCCCGAAGCTGAGCGCCTGCTCCTGCGACATGGTGCCGATACCGACCATGCGGTCGGTGAAGATGCGGTTGCGCTCGAGCAGCTTCTCACTGTCGCGCAGCACTTCATTGGTACGCTTTAGGGCTGCGCGGATCATGTCTTCGAAGTCGTCGGGAACGTCGCGGACTAGGCCTCCCACGCGCCCGTAGCTGACCGTCACGCGCGCTCCGGTCACCCGCGAGCTCATGTTGTAGAGCAGTTCGCGGGCCTCGTTCATGTAGAAGCCGACGGTAAAGGCGCCCAGTTCGGTAGCACCCATGCCCAGACAGGTCAGGTGATCGGAGATGCGCGCACACTCCGACAGCAGCACCCGCAGATACGAAGCGCGTTCGGGAACCGTGATGCCGCACAGGCGTTCGACCGCTTCGCAGAAGATGAAATTGTTGATCAGCGGGGAAGCGTAGTTGAGGCGGTCGGTGTACGGGATCGCCTGGGTCCAGGTCCCCTGCTCGCACATCTTCTCGAAGCCGCGGTGCAGGTAGCCGACCTCGGTATCGCAGGCGATGATGTTCTCGCCGTCCAGGCGCAGGTTGAACTTGATGGTCCCGTGGCACGCGGGGTGCGACGGTCCCATCTGCAGTTCCATGATCTCCGACAGCGGATCGGCGGCGGTGGCCTGAGCCTTGCGAAGCTGCGCGCTCCCCCTGTCCTTATCGTCGCTCATCGCTGCGTCTCGCTCACCGCTTCTCTATCGCTTGCGTCGCACACGCGCGTAATGTTCCCCACGCCTCGCTAGTGCTTCTTCGGCCACGGGTCGGCGATCGGATCGCGCTCGGGCACCAGCGGCTGGCGTTTCTGGTACGGGTAGCTCTTGCGCAGCGGGTGGCCCTCGAATTCCTCGTACAACAGGATGCGGCGCAGGTTCGGGTGCCCTTCGAAATGCACGCCGAACATGTCGTAGACTTCGCGCTCGGCCCAGTTGGCGCCGGCAAAGACGTCGCTTACGCTGGCCGTGCGCGGATCGGCCGCGTCCAGCCTGGTCTTGACCAGCACGCGCTCGCCGCTGGTCGGAGAGCGAAGCACGTAGATCAACTCGAGCTGACCGCGCGACTCCTCGTAGTCGACCGCGGTGACGTCGAGGAACAGGCGCATCGACAGTTCCGGGTCGTCGCGCAAGAAGCGCAGCACGTCGGGGACCGCGCCGGCGAGGACCTCGATCGCCCCCTCACCCGGTGTCGCGAAGCCCTCGGGCTCGCTGGAAGGGACAGCCGCGGCGACGCGCGCAGCCAGATCGGCGCTGTCTATCGCCACTCGAAGGCTCCCTTGCGCCAGGCGAAGGCGTAACCGACGGCCAGAACCACCACGAACAGCGCCATCTCGACGAAACCGAAGAGGCCGAGCTCGCGGTAGATCACCGCCCAGGGGTAGAGAAACACCACCTCGACATCGAAGACGATGAAGAGGATCGCAACCATGTAGAACTTGATCGAGAAGCGGCCCCAACCAGGTCCGGTCGCTACGTTACCGCACTCGAAGGCCTCGCCCTTGATGGCCGTCATCCGGTGCGGTCCGAGCAGCCGGTTGAGGTTCGACATCACGGCGACGATGACGACCCCGAGGACCAGAGTGATCAGGACAGGAATGTAGGTCGACATGGATTAGACCGGGCTGCCGACGGTTAAGACCGTCTGAATCACGGGGGGTCCGACGGCGCCCGCGCCTTATCGCCAGGGAACCCGGCGATGTCAAAATCAACGCCCACGCGGAGCGCGCGACGCGCACGCGGGGCGTCGCGGCCGCGCCCGCCGCCGAGCGCACAAGCTGGCAGATTGGCAGAACGGCGCGGGCCCGGAAGGGGAAGGATCGCTCCGGCCCGTTGTGCCCATCGCTCGAATCCGAGTTTCAAGTCTGTCTATGGAGCGCACCGACCAGCCACGAGACCGGCCGTCCTCGGCCAAGCCGCCAAGTCCCGCCCGCTCGCCGGCAGCGGTGGGTCAATCCTTGCGAGCGCCGGAGAACCGCGCCTGCCCACGGCCACGGGCCGGCGGCGACCATGCGAAGAACGCCAGCCGCTCCCTCCGTTCTTCAGGAGCAAAGTCGCGTCTTCGCCAACGCATCGGCGAATGCATCGAGGTCGCCGGGGTCGTCCCGCGCGGCCACATATACCTTGCGGAGGTCCAGCCCTCCGTATTCGTGCGCGATTCGATTGCGAAGCCCGACGGCCGCGCAGAGCGCCCTTGCCAGGGAGGGCGAGATAAGGATTCAGAATGAGCGCTTCGGCTTCCGTCCTCCGCGCCAGGAACTGCTCGACCGTGGGCGGCCACAGTTCCCGGACCCGGGCCGTCCGTGCACGAATCGCGGCAACCTTGCGCGCGAGGACTTCGCCGCTCACCGCTCGTTCTCATCGCTTGGCAGTGCGACGGTCACCATGCGCCGTCGCCCACGCGCCACGCCCGCGACCAGTTCAGGGAGGAACCGCTGGATGTCGGAATAGTCGATCATGGCTTTGGCAAGAAAGTCCGTGAACGCGTCCGGCCGGTCCTGAAAAAGCAGGCGCGCACAACCGGCAACCTCGTAACGGAAAACGGCATCGGGAGTCGAAAGGTCGACTGACGTCGACCTCGGCCGCATCCATCGCCAGGTCTTGGCGAATCACACGGTAGCTTTCTGAGTTCGCGAATTGCGCTCAGGGCTCGCTGGCCCGGAATTGCTCCGCGTCGTCCTTCGCATAAGGCGGGGTGAAGCTCGATTCCCAGCAGAGGCCGCCGTCGCCGCGGATCAGTTGAATCGTGACGTTGGCGGGCGTCGCCAACGGCAACGTCGGCACGACGAGGGCAGGACCCTTGGCCACTGCGCGGATGCTCGCGCTGGCAGTGCCGGACTTCAGGACGAGGCTGGAAACACCATCGGCGTTGGGCGGCACGCTCTTGTACTTGAACCCGCTTCTGGTCGCATACCAGTCAAAGGCATCGGCATCGACCGGCGCGTCGACGATCTTCACTCCGTCCTCGTACACGCACAGCGCGTAACCGGTGGGTCCGACCGGATTGCCGAAATCGGTTGGGGCCGCACTTCCGGCCGACCATTTCCACTGCACCTGATTCTTGGCCGCGTCCGCCCCGCTCTTGATCTTGACGATGGATCTCCCCGCCGTCGCGCACGCCGCCGCAGGAGAGCTCCCGCAAGCCGCCTGGCCGGGCGTCGGCGTCGTGCCGGATGCCAGATGCGCGGCCGTGCCCACCGACGCCTTCACGAAGTTCGTGAAATAGTCCAGGTCAAGAACCGCCAACCGGTCGTCCGAGGTGTGGTAGTTGTCGTTGAAGTCGGTGTAGTCGTCTTCGATCGCCATGATCGCCGCATAGCCGTAGTACCAGAAGGACGCTTGATCGCTGGCTTGCTCGCCGTCGGCCGTGATGATCGGCGTCAGAACGTCGCTCAAGCCGTACGCGCTGACGACGTCGACGAAGAGACTGGCAATCGCCACGTCGCCTCCATAACCGGGATTGCTGCGCCTGCGCGTGTGCAGTCGCAGGGTAGGGCCGTCCACCTGATCCCACGCGATCATGTCCATGTTGTAGTTCGCGACTATGTTCTCGGCACCGGCGTAGGCCGACGCGGCATAGTGGTCGCTACCGTACAACCCCTGCTCCTCGCCGGTGAAGAGAACGAAGCGCACGGTACGCTCGAACTGCTGCTGGCCGAGAATGTCGGCGACCGTCAACACCCCGACGCAACCGCTGGCGTTGTCATCGGCGCCCGGTGCGGCGCCGGACCAGGAAACGGAGTCCAGATGCGCGGAGATGACCACGATCTCGTCGGGACGCGTCGCGCCGGTGATCTCGCCAACGACGTTGCGGTTGGACAGGCCACCCTGAGACCAATCCTGGTAACTGACGGCCAAGCCCGAAGCCTGCATGCGCTCGTACGCGTACTGGGTTGCCTTCTGGATCGGTGTCCCGGAGGCGGTATCGCGCGTGTGAATCGTGTACGGCGTGCCGCCGACCGTCGCGGGCCACTCGCCGCTCAGTTCGCCGGCGAGGTTCTCCACCTCGCTCGCTTGAACCTGCGCGATCATCGAGGCGACCGCGGGATCCGGCGCGATCGCCCGCGCCGTCGATCGCTGCCGCGACTGCCTCCAGAGGAGCGGCGCGTCGGTGAGCCGCCGCAGATCGAAGCCGGACTCCGCGAGCGCTTGGGCCTGAGCCAACGTGGCGCGTGCGACTACCTGACGCCCGTCGTCGTACACCACCGTCGCACCGCTCGCAGCATCGGCTCGGGCTCCGGTGCGTCGCCCCCGCGCGATCACGTAGTCGCGGGCGCGCGCAGCGGTTTCGATACGGCGATATGGCACGCCGCTGGCTTCGACCTGCGATAGCGGTGCGAGCACGAGCGCGTATTCGTTCCCGGCGCCATCCTGCAACTGCGCGTACACAGGCAGCGCGTGAGCAATCGCCTCGGTCAACTCCACGCGCGCCAGTACCAGAGACTCGGCCGCGCGCGGGTCCGAAGACTCGCTCGTCCCCGATACCAGGAGAGCTACGATAACGACGAAGTTCGACAGGAACGCGCTCTTCATGGTGAAGCCTTCACGTCTGAAAGTTGGCGCAGGCGCATGATCCGGCAACCCGCTACCAACTGAAATGCCGGCGATCTCGCCGCTGCGTCGCGGCAGTAGGCAGTCAGCGGCACGAGAAAATCAAGCGGACAAAGCGAGCGACCAAAGCAATGCCGTCCGGCCTGGAGATCGGCTTCTTCCTCCGATATCCGTCAGAGCATCTTCCAAATCCTGCCCTCGCCGAACACGCGGTCCGCGCGTGCCGAGCACCACGCCGGGCTCGTCGAAGCGCCCAGCCCCCGCTTGCCGAGCCGCGTCCGCCTCTGTACGACACGGCGCGTGACAGCCTCCGAGAAGACCTGCCGGCGCGACGACGACGCAGCCCGCTTCGCCTCGCAGGTCTGCGCCCGCCTGTGGCCTGGCGCCGCGGCGGCGCGGAGCGAGCCGCTGCGCGGCGACGCGTCGACCCGCAGGTACCTGCGCGCCCATCTGGCCGAGCCGCGGCCCGCCGGCGCTCCGGCAACGTTGATCCTGATGGTGATGCAGGACGCCGCCGTGGCTCTCTCCTCTGAGGAACTCGGGGTCTTCGGAAAGGACGGCCCCAAGGAACTCGCCTTCGTCAATGTCGCGCGCTTCCTGTCGCGCCACACCGATGCGCTGCCCACGCTCTACGGCGTCTCGCCCGACCAGTCATTGCTGGTCCTCGAAGACGTGGGGGACAAACCGCTGTGGGACGCCGTACATGAGGCAGGACCGGCCGAAGGCGAGGAGCTCTTCGGCATCGCGCTCGACCTGATCGCCGATCTGCAGGCCCGCGCGGTCGACGACGGAAGCGGCTGCTATGCCTTTCTCCAGGCCTTCGACGAGAGACTCTTCGGCTGGGAGTTTCAGCATTTCCTCGAGTACGGCGTGGCTCCCTCCGATGCGACTCTGGTTGCGAAGAGCCGCGCTGAACTGGCAGCGGTGGCCGCGCGACTGGCCTCGCTCCCGCGCGTGCTGGCACACCGCGACTATCACGCGTGGAATATCCACGTGCAGGCTCCCGCGGAACCGCCGGTGGCGCGCGAGGCGGCGCAACCAACCGGCGCGAGAGGAGCGCGGCTTCGACTGATCGACTTCCAGGACGCGCTGCTGGCCCCGGCTCTCTACGACGTCGCCTCGCTGCTGACCGATCGCATGACGCCCGACTTCGTCACGCCCGAGCGCGAAGCACGGTTGCTGCAGCGCTTCTTCGCGCGCCAGCGCGCCGGGCGCCTGGCCGACTTGGCCGAGACCCGCGCGGCTTACCGCCTGGTGGCTCTGCAGCGCGTGCTCAAGGTAGTGGGACGCTTCAACTACCTCGCCGAGGTCAAAGGCAAGCCGAGCTACCTGGCGATGCTGCCCGCCGTGTGCCGCACCGCCCGGCGTCTCCTCGCCGAGAGCGAAGGCGTCGAGGCCACACGCGAGCTCTTCTCGATCGCGGCCCGCGACGGCGGCGAGACCGCCGCGTGAGCAACCCCGCGCCGCACGGCTCGGCCGCTCCTGCGTCGCAAGCAGCGGCTTCCAGCGCGACGGGTCGCACGGCGGTCCGCGCAATGATCCTGGCCGCCGGACGCGGCGAGCGCCTGCG
>JACRCR010000195.1 GCA_016218925.1 Deltaproteobacteria bacterium
GGGGGGTCGAGTCGCGGCTTGCGACAGGTCTCCTCGACCAATCGGAACTGAGACCAAGGGTACAGGGAGGTTGATTACCAGCGTGCGCGGCGCCCGCGGGTGTCGACGTGGACGAAGGGACCGTGCGCGCGGTTGGGAGCGTAGACCGCCAGCCCTCCGGCCAGTCTTTCGGAGCCCGCCGCGTCGAGAGCGCCGTCCACCAGCCGGTACAGCAGGCGGGCATCTTCGGTACTGCTGTGCCCGTCGCCGTCGATGTCGTCCATGTTGCCGTCGGCGTCGCGGTCGACATAGACGTCGGCAGCGTCACCGTAGGCGTGGCGGCTGTAGATGGTCTCGTTGCCGATCGCGGCGTTGTAGAACGGGGTGCGGTAGCCGCTCATCACGTGCAGCGTGTCGGCAACCACGCCGTCGGCCGCAAGCTTCTCCATCAGCATTTCCAGTTTGACCAGCAGCGCGGTTCTCAGCACGAGGAATTGCGGGTAGGTTTCCTGCTGCTTGCACAGGAACTGGCCGAGGCGGAAATGCGGCGACACCGGTTCATCGACGTTGCCGGCCGACACTCTTACGAAACCGCGCGGCATCGCGTAGGCCTCGTCGCCGTCGCGAAGTTCGCGTGCGTAGTGGCCGATACGAAAACCGCCGAGGTTCGCCTCGCCGTGATAGGGCTGCAAGACGAAGGCCTTGACGCAGATCGAGTCGAGGCGTCGCTCTTCGGTCAGGCGGATGCAACTGTGGGTGCCGGGCGCCGACGGCGCAGTCCAGGTCCACAGCCCGGGCCCATCGACGCGAAGCTTCCCCGCTTCGGCGGCGGCCCGCACCGGTGCCGAAGCGCTGGCGATGCGAATCGTCAGGCTCTCGCCCGGCAGTACGAACACCGGAGTCGTCCGATAGGCAGACTCGACGCCCTGCACTTCGGCGACGAAGTCGGCACGTCCGTTGTCAAAGGTGCCGGTGCGGTGGGCGGCGGCGGCTTCGCTCTGCGACCAGGGGGTCGGCCAATCGGGGCGGACGGTCGATCGGCCTTCGGCGGCGCGCCGCGGCGTGAAGGTCGGGGTGCAAGCGGTCACCGACGCCAGTGTCCAGGCGATCGCGATCGCGGCGGCCAGGCCTGGGCGTGGCGCGGTCTGCGATCCGCGCGCGGCGGTAGTCCGGCGGGACACGCCAGCTGCGGTCACTGCCCTGGGTCTGTCGGTGATCGCTGCTCTGGTCATCCCGGTTCCTTGTAGCATCACTGGCGACTGATTTCGCGAGATCGGCGTCTGTCGCGACGCTGCGGGGACCGCTCCCGGCTGTCTCGAGCCGCGCAAACGGGTAGGGTGCGCCCATGGCTAGACCATCGACCACGAGAAGGAAAGCCTCGGGTGTGACAGCGAGCGAGGTCGCCGCCGCCGCCAGCGCCAGCAGCGGCCGTGTGACAGCCAAGGCCGCGGGCACCAAGACCGCGCTGATCACCGGCGCTTCGGCCGGGATCGGCCGTGAACTCGCCTTCGTCTTCGCCGAACACGGCCACGATCTCATCCTGGTGGCGCGCAGTAGCGACAAGCTCGAAGACCTCGCCGGCGAGGTGAGGCGGCGCTACGCCCGTGCGGTCGAGGTAGTCGCGATGGACCTCGGCGTGGCCGGCGCAGCGCGCCGTCTCTACGACGAACTGGCCTCGCGCGGTCTGCAAGTGGAGATCCTGGTCAACAACGCCGGAGTCGGCGCGTTCAAGCCTTTTGGAGAAACCGACTGCGCCGACATCACGCAGATGATTCAGCTCAACGTGATGGCGACGACCGAACTCACGCGTCTGTTGGTGCCCGAAATGGTCGAGCGCGGCCACGGCCGGATTCTCAACCTCGCCTCGGTGGCAGCCTTCGTTCCGACGCCGCTTTGCAGCGTCTACGGGGCCACCAAGGCTTTCGTACTGTCGTTCACCGAGGCGTTGTCGGAGGAGTTGTCGGGCCGCGGCGTATCGGTGAGCGCGCTGTGTCCCGGCGTCGTCGATACCGAGATGGTGCGCGGGGCGGGAGAGACGCTGGGCCATCCGGATGCGGTGCCGTCGTTCCTGATGCTGGATCCCCGGCAGGTCGCTCGCGAAGGTTATCAGGCCTGCATGGAAGGCGAGGTCATTCACATCAACGGCTTCACCTACGAGGCCGTGGTGCAATGGATGCGCCTGCAACCGCGTTGGTTCGTGCGCAAGCTGATCGGCTTCCTGGCGCGGCGCTACAGGTAGCAGCAAACGCCGATACTCTCAGCACAGCACGAAGCGCGCGCCGCCGAGCATCACCGCGGCGTCGTCTTCGATCGTAACGCCGCGCCTGCGCGCCGCCGCGAGAATCGCGGCTCGGTCGGTGGCGGCGACCAGTACGCTGCGGATTCCTTCTCCACGTCCGTCGCTTGCCTGCACGAAGCGGATCTTGCCGCCGTCGCCGAGCGCGAGGCTGCACGCTTCGTCGCCGCGCGCCAGCGAGAACAGCTCCGCCCAGCGCTCGGCCAGAGCCTGCGGTGTTTCGCTCTGGATCTCCACGCCGGCAATCCGGCTGACGCGCTCGGTGCGACGGTGCTCGTGCCACTGGGGCCCGGCCCAGCGCCACTCCTCATACGGCACGGCCTCGTCAACCGAGACGATCGCGCCGCCGGTGTCGCGAGGATGCAGGTGCGCGGTGGCGATGTCGGGGAGCGTCAGTTCCCACACGACCCGAACGCCGAGCCGCGTCAGTCGTGCTCTCTCGTCGGCCAGGTCTGTGGTCTGGAAGATGACCATGTAGCCACCGTCGCCGCCGCGGCGCTCGAGGTAGCGAGCTGCCGACGCGTCGGCGCGGGTGGGTGAGACCACTTCGAGAAACGTATCCCCGATCGGCATCACGCCGTTGGCCAGACCGAACACGCCAACGTCGGGGTCGCGAAAGCCCACGTCGATGCCGAGCACATCGGTGATGGTATCGAGCGTCGCTTCGAGGTCGGTGGCGACCAGTGCAATCTGACGGATTCGCATCGGGGCTCCTTGGTGACGGGCGCGCGAGATCGCTCGGCGGCCCGGTCGCGCGGCATGGTGGACCGGACGCGGCCCGTCGTCCAAGCGCGATGGTGCGTCCCCGGCCGGCGCTGCCAGCGCGGTTCGGCGTCTGCGCAGGTGCGGGTGCGTCGATGCGCGCGAGCGGAAAGGCGTGGTCGTCTGCGCGGGCGCGGGCGCGTCGCAAGAGCAGGCTGGGCCGCGCGCAGTCCGGTGTCAGCGCGCAAGCGCGCCGCTTCCTACAGGCGCGACTCGCCGCTAGGCTGCCCGCGCAATGCCGGACAAGACGCGAGCCATAGTGCAGACGGCGCCGGGCGAGCTCGAGCTTCGCGAACTGGCGTTGCCCGACATCGACGCTGACAGTGCACTGCTTCGGGTTGAGGCGTGCGGGATCTGCGGCAGCGACGTCGAGCAGTACGACGGTCTGATTCCGGTACGTTTCCCACTGATTCCGGGCCACGAGCCGCTCGGTACGATCGAGCGAATAGGAGACCGCGCGGCGCGGCGCTGGGGTGTCGACGTCGGCGATCGGGTGGCGGTGGAGACGCTGATCCCGTGCGGGCACTGCCGCGACTGCATCAGCGGCAGCTACCAACTGTGCCGCGGGCGCGGCTCGATGTTCGGTTACGCCTACATTCCGCTGTCGCGGGCGCCGGGCCTGTGGGGCGCCTACGCCGACTTCATGTACCTGGACCCCAACACAATCGTTCACAAGATGGACGA
>JACRCR010000194.1 GCA_016218925.1 Deltaproteobacteria bacterium
GGCCCGCAACTGCAAGCCCGAGCCGCATCCGTTGCGGCGTCTGCTAATGCGCCGCGCGCTGGCGGCGTCGCGTCGCGTGGTCTGCAACTCGCGCGAGATGGAGCGGTACGCGGTGGCTCACTACGGCGCACCGCCTTCGCGAACCCGCGTCGTCTACAACGGAGTCGACGTCGATCGCTTCGCGCGGCCGCGCGAAGCGCACGATGGAGTGCGTATCGCAACGGTGGGACGGATAGAAAGGCAGAAGAATCTGGACGTGTTCCTGTCGGCGGCCGAAGGCTTCCTGCGGGCGTATCCCCACGCGAGGTTCAGCGTGGTCGGCGACGGCTCGCTGCGCGACCACTACCTAGAGGAAGTGCGCCGGCGTGATCTCGCCGCCAGCGTGACGCTACCGGGAACCATTGCCGATGTGCCGGCCCTGCTCGCCGGGCTCGATCAGTTCTGGCTCACCTCCGACTACGAAGGTACGCCGAATGTAGTGCTCGAGGCGATGGCGGCTGCGCTGCCGGTGGTGGCCACGCGCGTCGGCGGCACCGGCGAGGTGGTCGAGGATGGCCGTACCGGCTTGCTGGTCGGCGCAGGCGACGCCAACGCGGTGGCGAGCGCGGCGCTACGCCTGGCCGCGGACGGCGCGGCGGCCGCGACCATGGGCATTGCAGCACGCGAAGCGGTGCGCGAGCGCTTCTCCTTGGAGGCGATGATCACGGCGACGCGCGCTGTCTACGCAGAGGCTCTGGGCGGCGACGTGGCGCGGCGCACCGAAGCGGCCGGCGCCGGCGATCGGGTGGCCGATGGGGCGCGCGTGGGCGCGGGAGGGCCGCGTCGGTGAGTGTTCCGATGATCAGCGTCGTCATCCCGATGCGCAACGAGGAGGCCTGGATCGCGCGCTGTCTCGGGACGGTGCTCGCCCAAGACTATCCGTGGGAGTGTGTCGAGATCCTGGTTGCCGATGGTATGTCGACCGATGGATCGCGGCGTCTGCTCGCCGAGATGGCCGAGAATGACCCGCGCATCCGCGTGATCGACAACCCGGGCCTGATCGTCCCGACGGGTCTCAATCTGGCGATCGCCGCTGCGCGTGGCGACATCATCGCGCGCATCGACGCGCACACGATCCTGGAACCCGACTACTTGCGCGTTGGAGTCGAATTGCTCGCCCGTAGCGCGGCTGCCAACGTCGGCGGTCCGATGGTGTGCCGCGGCGGTGGGCCGGTCGGCGCCGCCATCGCACGCGCGATGCACTCGCGCTTCGGCATCGGTGCGGTATTCCACTTCGCCACCACCGAGACGGAGTGCGACACGGTCTACATGGGAATGTGGCCGCGCGAGGTGTTCGAAGAGGTCGGGCTCTTCGACGCCGAATTGGTGCGCAACCAGGACGACGAGCTGAGCTACCGTATTCGCAAAGCCGGCGGCCGCATCCTGGTCACGCCTTCGATGCGCTCGCTGTACCAGAACCGCGAATCCTGGAGGGCGCTGGCGCGGCAGTTCTATCAGTACGGAGAGTGGAAGGTCCGGGTGCTCCAGAAACACCCCCGCCAGATGAGCCTGCGCCACTTCGTGCCACCGGCCTTCCAGCTGGGCGTGGGCGGTGCGGCGGCGCTGGCGCCGGTCTGGCACGCCGCCGGGTGGATCGCGATCGGTGCCGTGGCAGTGTACGCGACCGTCCTGGCGCTAGTGGCCGCGCTCAGCCGCGAGGCTGCGACCTGGCAAGAGCGCGCAAGGCTGTGCTTCGCGCTGGGCGCTATTCACCAGTGCTGGGCGGCCGGCTTCGTGGCGGGCCTGGTTCGCTTCGCCGGCTGTTGGGGAAAGCCCGAGTCGCAGCCGCAGCGGTTGCCGGCAAAGGCGAAGGTCAGGGGGGCGTCTGCGCCTGCCAGCAGGATTTTTCCGGTTTCCTTCGAGGAGAGAGCATGAGCAACGATTTGTTGACCGTCTCGGTGTTGATCCCCTGCTACAACGAAATCGATACCGTCCGCAACGTGATCGCACGGGTGCGCGCCGTTCCGGTTCCGACCGAGATCATTCTGGTCGACGACTGCTCGCTGGACGGGACCCGCGAGCTTCTCCAGAAGCTCGCCGAAGAGGATCCCGAGCTCAAGATCTACTTCCACGAGATCAATCGCGGCAAGGGCGCGGCGATTCGCACCGCGCTGGCCGCGGCCACCGGCGACGTGACCCTGGTCCAGGATGCCGACATGGAGTACGACCCGATGGAGTATCCTGGGCTTCTCGAGCCGATCCGTCAGGGCGTGGCGGACGTCGTATACGGTTCGCGCTTTCTCGGCGGGCCTCACCGCGTGTTGTTCTTCTGGCACCAACTCGGCAATCAACTGCTGACTCTGCTGTCGAACGTGGTGACCAATTTGAACCTCACCGACATGGAGACCGGATACAAGGTGTTCCGCACGGATCTGCTCAAGCGCATGCGGCTCACCGCCGATCGCTTCGGTTTCGAACCGGAGGTGACCGCGCGCGTTGCGCAGATGCGTTGCCGGATTTTCGAAGTGCCGATCTCCTACTGGGGGCGCGACTACGATGCCGGGAAGAAGATCACCTGGAAGGACGGTGTCGCGGCGTTCTGGTTCATCTTCAAGTTCAACATACTGGATCGAATGCCGAAGTCGGAAACCGCCGCGGCGTACCCTGCCCACTGGCATCGGCTCGACCGCGGCGCGCCGGCTACGCGCGGCGAGGAGACGAGGTCCTGAACAAGCTCTGGCTAGTGACAGGTGGGGCCGGTTTCATCGGCTCCAACATCGTCGCCGAACTCAGGCGCCGCGGCGAAGCAGTGCGCGTGTTCGACAATCTGGCGACCGGGCTCGAGAGCAACCTCGCCGCGTTCGGCGCCGACGTCGACTTTCATCGTGGCGATCTGCGCGACACCGCGGCGGTGGCGACGGCGATGCGTGGCGTGACCCACGTCCTTCATCTGGCAGCGCTCGGTTCGGTGCCGCGCTCGATCGAAGATCCGGCTCAGAGCAACGACGTCAACGTTGCAGGTACGCTCAACGTGCTGGTTGCGGCGCGCGACGCCGCAGTCGCGCGCGTCGTCTCGTCGTCGTCGTCGTCGGTGTATGGGGCGAGCCTGGAGTTGCCCAAACGCGTCGGGCAGTTTCTCGATCCGATCTCGCCGTACGCCGTCACCAAACAGGCGGCAGAACAGTACACGCGGGTGTTCGCCCGGGTCTACGGTCTGTCCACGGTAGCGTTGCGCTACTTCAACGTGTTCGGACCGAATCAGCGTCCCGATTCGGCGTACGCGGCCGTGATTCCGAAATTCATGGCGTGGGCGCTGGCGGCGCAGCCGCTGGTGATCCACGGTGACGGTCTGCAAGCGCGCGACTTCACCTACGTGGCCAACGTGGTGTCCGCGAATCTGCTGGCCGCGACCGCCGATGGTGTAGACGGCGAGGTCTTCAACATCGCGTGCGGCAAGAGTTACTCGCTGCTCGACATCGCCGATGCGCTCGCTGCGGCGAGCGGGCATCCGCTGGAGAGGCGTCACGTCGACGCCCGCGCCGGCGACGTGCGCAAGAGCCTCGCCGACATCGAACCGGCGATGCAGAAGCTCGGCTACCGGGTGCTGGTCGAGTTTGAAGAAGGCCTGGCCAGGACCTGGGAGGTCTTCCGCGAACGCTTCGGCCCGGCGGCGAACTGAGCACGTCACGCAGCGCCGCGGTCACTCGGCGCCGTCGGCCTACAGCACCTTGTTCAGCGGATACTCGATGATTCCTTCGGCTCCGACCTGAACCAGGCGCGGGATCAGGTCGCGCACGATCGACTCGGCGATGACGACTTCGATCGAGACCCAGTCTTTCTGGTAGAGGTTGGCGACGGTCGGCGCCGTGATCGACGGCAGTATGCCGATCACGTCCCCTACTCGGTGGCTGGGCACGTTCATCTTCAGGCCGACCTGCGCTTCGGCGCGTAGCGCGCCCTGCAGCAGCAGCGAGAGCTGTTCGATCTTGCGCTTCTTGAAACCGTCGGCCAGCGCCTTGCGGCCCGCGATGAGCTGCGGGTTGGACTCCATGAGGTCGGCGATGATGACCAGACCGTTGGCGCGGATGGTGCTGCCGGTCTCGGTCACCTCCACGATGGCGTCGCACAGACCGGCGGCTACCTTGGCTTCCGTGGCTCCCCAGGAAAACTCGACCGACACATCGATGTTGCGCTCAGCGAAGTAGCGGCGGGTGAATCCGACCAATTCGGTGGAGATGCGCTTGCCGGCCAGGTCTTCGGGCTTGCGGATCGCCGAGTCGGCCGGTACCGCCAGCACCCAGCGGGTGGGGCGGAACGAAGTCTTCGAGTAGATCAGGTCGCAGATCACTTCGACGTCGGAGCCATTCTCCGCCGTCCAGTCCTTGCCCGTGATGCCGCAGTCGAGCGAGCCGAGTTCGACGTAACGCGACATCTCCTGGGCGCGGACCAGCGAGCAAGCGATCTCGGGATCGTCGATGTTGGGGAAGTAGCTGCGCGAGCTCGTGGTGACGCGCCAGCCGGATTTCTTCATCAGGTCGGTGGTGGTCTGCTCGAGGCTGCCTTTGGGAAGGCCGAGTTTGAGAACGTTCACTCTTCGAGGGTCCTTTGCGGGATGTGCGGCGCACGGGGCGCCGAGCCAGGGGGTCGCCCCATCGCGGCGCCACATGGAGCCGACGCGGGCAACCGCAAACGCCGCATAGTTGCGGAGAGGGGGGTGAAAGGCAAAAATCCCTTCATGCGTCTTGGCGAACTCGCGCGGCGTCTCGATCTCGCCCTCGAAGGCGACGGCGACATCGAGATAACCGGGATCGCGCCGATCGATGAGGCGGGCCCTGGTGATCTCAGCTTCGTTGCCAATCCCAAGTATCGCCGGCAGCTCGCGTCGACCGGTGCGGCGGCCGTAATTCTCGGCCCGCGCGAGGACGCGTCGGGCAAACCCGCGCTCAGGGCCGCCGACCCGTACGTGGCTCTTGTCGCCGCGCTGGGCTTGCTGGATCGGCGGCCGCGGCCGCCGGTCGGGATTCATCCCTCGGCCGTTATCGCCGCATCGGCGCAAGTGGGCGAAGGGGCTTCGATCGGTGCCTATGCCGTGGTCGGCGAAGGCGTGGCGATCGGCCGCGGCTGCGTCTTGCACCCGCACGTGGTGATCTACCCCGGGGTCCGAATCGGAGAGCGCTTCATCGCGCATGCCGGAGCGGTAGTGCGCGAGTCGGTCGTGATCGGCGACGACGTGGTGCTGCAGCCGGGGGCCGTGGTGGGGGCGGACGGCTTCGGTTTCTTGCCGCGCGGACGCGAGGTCCCGCTGCCGATTCCGCAAGTTGGCAGCGTGAGTCTCGGGGACTGCGTTGAGATTGGCGCGAACGCCACGGTGGACCGCGCCACGATCGGCCAGACCCGGCTCGGCCGCGGGGTCAAACTGGACAACCTCGTCATGGTGGGTCATGGAAGCCGTATCGGCGCGGGATCGATGCTGGCGGGACAGACCGGGATGGCCGGCAGCACCCACATCGGCGAGCGGGTAATGGCGGGTGGCCAGGCCGGTTTCGCCGGCCATCTGAGCGTCGGCGACGACGCCCGCATTGCGGCGCAGGCTGGGGTGATCGGCAACGTCGAGGCCGGCGCCACAGTTGCCGGGATGCCCGCCGTCGATCTGGCGCTGTGGCGCCGCGCGGCGGTCGCGCTGCTGCGTCTTCCCGACCTGCTGCGCCGGGTGCGGCGACTGGAAACGCTGGCGAATTCGGCCAAACCACCCCTCGACCGCTGAGCTCCCGGCGAGCCCGAACGGGTCGCCCCCACAGATGCGCCGGTTGGAGGAATAGCGGGCCGTACTTTGCCTCGGTGGACGGACCCCGCTAAGAACCTCGTTTCGCGCTGAGCGCAGGGCGGAGAGTAGCGGTGATCGTCAGGGTTCCCGACCTTACCGAAGAGGTCCGAGAGGTCGAGTTCCGCGAGCCTGCGGCTTTGCTGAACGCCCGCATGGATGCGAGTCCGGGGTGGGACGACGAGCACTTCGACGGCGACCTCGAGGTACACGGGCAACTCTACCGCACCGAGAGCGACGTGCACTTCAGTGGGACGGTCAGCGGGCAGGTGCGGTCCGTGTGTCCTCGCTGCCTCGAGGAGTTCGTCTGGCCGCTGAGGCGCGATTTTCGATTCGTGATCGTGCCCGCCAGGGGCGGAGCCGAACCGGAGGACGACGAAGGAATCGATCACTACAGCGGCGACGATCTGGATCTGGCGCCGCTGGTATGCGAGCAGGGCCTACTTGCTCTGGACCCCTCGCTGCTGTGTTCGGAATCCTGCCGCGGACTGTGTGCTGGTTGCGGCGCCAACCTCAACGTCGAGGAGTGCAGGTGCGCCAAGCGCCGATGAAGGCTGCGGAAGACCGCGGCAGCGAGGAGAGAGAAGATGCCAGTTCCCAAGCGTAGAACGTCGAAGTCGAAGAAGAACATGCGGCGTTCGCACGATGCACTGACCCCGACGGTGTCGGTGGATTGCTCCAACTGTGGCGAGCGTACGCTGCCGCATCACGTTTGCCCGTCGTGTGGCAACTATCACGGGCGCCGCGTGGTCGAGACCGCAGAGGCCTGAGCTGCGAAACGGCGGACCTCGCGACCGTGGATGTAGAAGTCCGGCGCCCGGCGGTGCGATGCGCGGACGGGGCCAGGATGCTGCGGCACGACGTATCTCCGCGATGACGCTCGGAGTTTGCGCTTCGGCGGTGTGTTGCATGTCAAGGGCGGGATCTATATGAAGGCCGCGCCGCCGGCGGCTGCGAAGGGAGTGCAAGCGATGGCCGAAACCGAAAGGGTGATCGAGATCATCTGCGACCAACTGACCCTCGATCGGTCGCAGGTCACCCACGAATCGTCGTTCCTGGAAGACCTCGGTGCCGACTCGTTGGACATCGTTCAACTGATCATGGCGCTCGAAGAGGAGTACGGTCTGGAGATCTCGGATGAAGACGCCGAGAAGATCCGCACCGTGCAAGACATCATCGATTTCATCGACACCCGCCGGTAGGGAGGCCGCCACGGCGGCCTCGCGTCAAAAGATCTACGTCGGTTGCGATCACGCGGCCGTTGCGGCCAAGAGCGTGGTCGTCGAGGAGTTGCGCGCACTCGATTTCGACGTGATCGACGTCGGGACCGATGGCGCCGCCTCTGTCGACTATCCGGACTATGCCGAGAAAGTGGCTCGCGCGGTGGCAGCGGGCGAGGCCCCCAGCGGCGTGCTGCTGTGCGGGAGCGGCATCGGCATGTCGATCGCAGCCAACAAGATCGCCGGCGTGCGCGCCGCGCTGGTCCATGACGTGACCGGAGCCGAACTGTCGCGTCGGCACAATGACGCCAACGTGCTGGTGCTCGGCGGCGGGATGCTTGGTGACAGGCTGATTCGCGACATCGTCCGAACCTGGGTACAGAGCGAGTTCGAGGGTGGCCGCCACAGATTGCGCGTCGACAAGATCCGCGCTCTCGAAAGGAGCGGGTCCGACGCCGAAACGCAGAGGCCGGTCGAGCCCGATGGGCACCAGCGCCGGTGAAGGCGGCCGGGCATATGGCGAAGGAGAAATCGTGAGCTTTCTGGAAACCACCGACCCCGAGGTCTACGCGGCCGTCCGCAAAGAAGGCCGCCGTCAGGAACTGTTCCTCGAACTGATCGCCTCCGAGAACGTGGTGAGCGAAGCGGTGCTCGAAGCCGCCGGCTCGGTGCTCACCAACAAGTACGCGGAGGGCTATCCGGGCAAGCGCTACTACGGCGGTTGCGAATACGTCGACGTCGTCGAGGGCCTCGCCATCGAGCGCGCCAAGCGTCTGTTCGGTGCGGAGCACGCCAATGTGCAGCCGCACTCAGGATCGCAAGCCAACATGGCCGTGTACTTCTCGGTCCTCGATCCCGGCGACGTCATTCTGGCGATGAATCTCTCGCACGGGGGTCATCTCACGCACGGAAGTCCGGTGAACTTCTCCGGGCGCTTCTTCAAGATCGTCCCGTACGGCGTGCGCGAGGGGGACCACCGCATCGATTTCGATCAGGTGCGCAAGCTGGCCAGGGAGAACAACCCCAAGCTGATCGTCTGTGGCCACAGCGCATATCCGCGGCAACTGGACTTCGCGTCTTTCCGCTCCATCGCCGACGAAGTCGGTGCGATGCTGATGGCCGATGTCGCCCACGTGGCGGGGCTTGTGGTCGGCGGGATGCACCCTTCGCCCGTCCCGTACTGCGACTTCGTAACCACGACCACGCACAAGACCCTGCGCGGACCGCGCGGCGGTCTCATCTTGTGCAAGTCCGAGTACGCCAAGAAGATCGACTCGTCGATCTTTCCCGGCAACCAGGGCGGTCCATTGATGCACGTGATCGCGGCCAAAGCAGTGGCATTGCTGGAAGCATCGCAGCCAGCGTTTCGCGATTACGCGAAGAACATCGTCGAGAACGCGGCGGCGATGGCCGCAGGGCTGCTCGAAGAGGGATTCCGGCTGGTATCGGGCGGCACCGACAACCACATGATGCTGCTGGATCTGCGCGACAGCGAGATGACCGGCAAGAAGGCGCAGGAGACACTCGACCTCGCCCACATGACCACCAACCGCAATTCCGTGCCGTTCGACACGCGCTCGCCTTTCGTGACCTCGGGACTTCGGCTGGGTACGCCGGCGGTGACCACCCGAGGACTGGGCAAGACCGAGATGCGGCAGATAGCGGCGTGGATCGGTCGCGCGCTGGCAGCTCCCGACGACGCCGAGTCGCTGGCAAGGATCGCCGGGGAGATCGAAGCACTATGCCGGGCGTTCCCCATCTATCCGGCACGCGGCTACGCCGACGCCGCGCCGGCGCGCTGATAGCCCGACGCACGATGAGTGCTGTGCGCACGACGAGCGGCATCGGCATCGTGAGCGACGTCGCGAGCAAGTTCGCGAGCGACGTCGTGAGCAAGTCCGTACGCAAGTCCGTGAGCAAGTCCGTGAGCAAGTCCGTGAGATAGATGAGGTGCCCGTTCTGCCAGCATAGCGACGACCGTGTCGTCGACTCGCGCGAAAGCGGCGAGGGCGACAGCGTGCGGCGCCGCCGCGAGTGCTCGAAGTGCGGGCGCCGCTTCACGACTTACGAACGTGTCGACGCCGTCATGCCTCTGGTCGTCAAGAAGGACGGCCGCCGCGAGGCGTGGGATCGCGACAAACTGATCGCCGGGTTCCACAAGGCCTGTGAGAAGCGGCCGGTTTCCGCCGACGCGATCGAGGAGTCGGTCAGCCGCATCGAACGAACCGTGCAGGAGCGGGGCGTACGCGAACTGCCCAGCACCGACGTGGGCGAGGCGGTCATGGACAGCCTCAAGAACCTCGATGAGGTAGCCTACGTGCGCTTCGCCTCGGTGTATCGATCCTTTCGCGACATCGCCGAATTTCAGCGCACGGTCGAAAGTCTCGTCAGTGAGCGCAAACGCAGTGAGGGAGAAGGGTGAGCGCCAAGATCGACCTCGCACGAGACGAATGCTGGATGCGTGTCGCACTCGGCGAGGGCCGCCTGGCGCTGGGTCGCAGTAGTCCCAATCCGGCCGTGGGCTGCGTCCTGGTTCGTCGCGGCGCCGAAGTGGCGCGTGGCCATACGGCGCGGGTCGGGGGACCTCACGCCGAAGTCGAGGCTTTGCGTGCGATGATGGCCGGCGGAAAGAGTGCCCGCGGCGCGACCGCCTACGTGACGCTCGAACCCTGCTCCCACTTCGGCCGGACCCCTCCGTGCGCCGACGCGCTGATCGACGCCGGAATCGCCCGCGCGGTGGTGGGCTGCCGCGATCCCCATCCGTTGGTGGCCGGCCGTGGGTTACGCAAGCTGCGCCACGCCGGAGTTCGCGTTGACGTGGGCGTGCTCGAGGCGGACTGCACGGACTCTCTTCGCGGTTTCTTTTCGGTGGCCTCCACGGGGCTGCCTTTCGTGCACCTCAAGATGGCCGCGACGCTCGATGGGCGCATCGCTTCGCGTACCGGCGAGTCTCGCTGGATATCGGGTGCGGCCTCGCGGCACGTGGTTCAGTCGATGCGCTCGCGTTCCGACGCCGTCCTGGTAGGCATCGGCACCGTTCTGGCCGACGATCCGCGGCTCACCTGCAGGCTCGCCGGCGCGGCGCAGCCGCTGCGTGTGGTGCTGGATCCGCAACTGCGGACACCGTCGCGGGCGCGTGTGCTGGCCGGACGCGGCCGCGCGTTGATCGTCGGATCGCGCTCCGCGCCGCCGGCGCGGAGGCGCGCGCTCGAGAAGGCCGGCGCCGAGGTCTGGGCGATGAACACACATGGTCGTCTCGGCTGGCGGCGTCTGCTGGAACGGCTCTCGGCGAGCGGCGTGCTCGAGGTCCTCGTCGAGGGCGGCGCGGCGGTGGCTGCCTCGGCGCTGCGGGCTGGCGTGGTGAGGCGGGTATCGATCTTCTACAATCCACGCCTCATGGGCGGCGACGGCGTTCCCATGCTGGCCAGCCTCGGGGTCCGGCGCCCAGCCGAGGCTCCGGCTCTGAGAACGCTTCGCTTCGGACGCGTGAGCCAAGTAGACCGCGCAGACCCACTGCAGGATGACTGGCTGTGGGAAGGCGAGCCGCTATGAACACTACCGCCAAAGGCACCAAGGCCGGCCCGGGAGGGAAGAGCGCCCAGGCCGGCAAGACGAAACCGCTGCGCGCCGCTGTATTCTCGAAGCAGTCGCGCGCGTTCGCCGGTGCCGGACTCGAGGCCGCCGCCGCGGCCGTGGCGTCAGGGGCCGTGGTGGTGCTGTACGACGAGAATCAGCCTCAGGCCGGCGGCTACCTATGTGCGAGTGCGCGAAAGATTAGTGCGGAGACGGTCAACCTGATGGTTGTCGAGGCCCGCGGCCTGGTGTGCCTGGCGATGAGCGAGGAGCGTATGCGGCGCCTGGCGATTCCGGTTCTGGTAGCGGAGAGTCCGTTTCTACGCGGGCACGCCTTCGGAGCCTCGATCGAGGCCTCGCGCGGCGTGACTACCGGAATCTCGGCGGCGGATCGCGCGGTCACGATCGGCGCTGCCAGCGCAGCGGGCGCCGGTCCCGCCGACATAGTCATGCCGGGCCACGTCTTTCCGATCCAGGTGCGCAGCGGCGGCGTGCTGGTGCGGCCCGACGCGGCAGCGGCGGCTTCGGATCTTTGCGACCTCGCCGGAGAGAGCGACTGCGCGGTCTTGTGCGCGGTGCTCGACGGAGCCGGGGAACTCGCTTCGATTGAGTTGCTCGAAGCCCTCGCGACCCGACTCGCCGCCCCGATGCTCGCCGTGGGTGAGATCGTCGCGCACCGTCTGGCCACCGAGCTGGTGGTCGAGCGCGTCGCCGAGAGGACCATCGAGAGCGGCTTCGGAGGGACGTTTCGCGCCATCGTTTACCGAAACGACTTCGATCACCACGAACACATGGCGCTGGTTGCCGGAGACATTTGCGGCGACGAACCGGTGACCGTGCGCGCGCACTCCCAGTGCTTGACCGGCGACGTGTTCGGCTCCACGCGCTGCGACTGCGGAGACCAACTGCGCCTGGCGATCGACGTGATTTCGTCCGAGGGGCGCGGCGTCATCGTATACATGCACCAGGAAGGCCGCGGCATCGGGCTGGCCAACAAGGTGCTGGCCTATGCATTGCAGGATCTCGGACGCGATACCGTCGAGGCGAACCTCGAACTGGGGTTCGGCGAAGACCTGCGTGACTACGGTATCACCGCTCAGATCCTCAAAGACCTGGGGATTCGCAAGGTGCGCTTGCTGACCAACAACCCGCAGAAGGTCGAGAGCCTGGAACGCTATGGGGTCAAGGTCGTGGAACGACGTTCGATAGAAGCGGCGCCGCACGATGACAACATCGGATATCTGCGCACCAAGCGCCGCAAGCTTGGCCATCTGCTCGACGCTTCGAGCCTCGGCGGAGACACCGACGGGGAGGATTCGTAGTGAGCGATGGCGGTACAATCCGTCTGGCGATCGTGGTCAGTCGCTTCAATCGTGCGGTGACCGACAACCTGCTCGAAGGGGCGATGCAGGCGGCCGCCAAGTATGGTGTCGTGGTAGATGACGACGACGTGTTTCCGGTGCCTGGGGCATTCGAGTTGCCGCTGGTCGCTCTGGCGGCCGCTCGCTGCCCGCAGTACCACGCCGTGGTGTGCTTGGGGGCGGTCATCCGCGGCGAGACTCCGCACTTCGACTACGTCTGCGAACAGGCGGCGAGCGGCATCCGCGACGCCTCGTTATCGACCGGTAAACCGATCGCGTTCGGGGTGCTGACGACCGACGACCTGCCGCAGGCCCTGGCCCGCGCCGGAGGCGCGGTCGGCAACAAGGGCTATGAGGCGGTGGTGACCGCGGTCGAGACGCTGGAAGTGCTCTCGCGCCTGCAAGGCCCCGGAACCCGCGCGTGAGTCGATCGCCGCGCAGGAAGGGACGCGAGGCGGCTCTTCAGCTTCTCTACCAGGTGGAACTCACCGGAGATCTTTCCGAAGCAACGCTCGAACTGTTCTGGGAACAGCACCCGAGCGAAGCCGCCAGAGAGGAAGGGGCCTCGACCCGCGACTTCGCCGAGAGCCTCGTGCGGGGAGTGATGGCGGATCGCGCGCGCATCGACGCCCTGATCGATGATGCGGCCCGCAACTGGGACCTGGAACGGATATCCCGCGTGGACCTGAGCGTGCTGCGTCTGGCCGTCGGCGAGATGCTCGCCATGCCGGAGACTCCGACGGCAGTCATCATCAACGAAGCCGTCGAGATAGCGCGGCGCTTCTCGGACGAGAAGGCTGCCTCGTTCATCAACGCGGTCGTAGACCGCGTCGCGCGTGAGCAACGTAGCACCGACCAAGTACCGCGCCGCGCGGCCGAAGAACGGCCCGACGCTGTCGACGAGACGCGCAAGACCCAAAGGAACTGAGCGATGGCGATCATGGACGCCTACACCCCCGAAGAAATAGAGACGCGTTGGCAGCGACGCTGGGCCGATGCTCCGCCGATGGACGCTGGGCCCGAGGGGCCCGAAGCCCCGCGGTTCTATCTGCTCGAGATGTTTCCGTATCCTTCCGGGCGCATCCACATGGGGCACGTTCGCAACTACACCATCGGCGACGTGATGGCGCGCTTCCTGAGGGCGCGCGGCTATCGCGTGTTGCACCCGATGGGCTGGGACGCGTTCGGTCTTCCAGCCGAGACGGCCGCCATACAGCGGGGAGTGGCGCCGGCCAAATGGACCTACGAGAACATCGATGCGATGCGCGTGCAGCTTCGCCGCATGGGGTTCAGTTACGACTGGAAGTGCGAACTGGCGACGTGTCACCCTGGCTACTACCGCTGGGAACAGTTGTTCTTCCTGCAGATGCTCGAGAAGGGCATCGCATACCGCAAGAAGGCGGTCGTCAACTGGTGCGAGCAGTGCGGCACGGTGCTCGCCAACGAGCAGGTCGAAGGCGAGCAGTGCTGGCGCGGACACCGTCCGGTGACCCAGAAGGAAATCGACGGCTGGTTCTTGCGCATCACGGCCTACGCGGATGAACTGCTCGACGGTCTGGACACGCTGGGCGGCTGGCCCGAGAAAGTGCGAACCATGCAGCGGAACTGGATCGGCCGCAGCTACGGCGTCCAGATCGGGTTTCCGCTGGTCGAATGCGAGGGGGCTTTGGAGGTCTTCACCACCCGCGCTGATACTCTGTTCGGCGTCACATTCGCGAGCATAGCCGCCGAGCATCCGCTGGCCGAGACACTGGGCGCCGCAGGTGGCCGGCAAGCGGAGGTTCGCGCGTTCGTGGAGCGAATCCGCAGTCAGGATCCGACCGAGCGCGCGCAGGGGAAGGAAGGCGTTTTTACCGGATGTCACGTCGTCAATCCGGTCAACGGCGAGAGGGTTCCGGTTTACGTGGCCAATTTCGTTCTGATGGGCTACGGCACCGGGGCGGTCATGGCGGTGCCGGCCCACGACCAGCGCGATTTCGACTTCGCCAGGCGTTACGGCATTGCGATCCGCGTGGTCGTGCAGCCGCCCGGGCGCGAACTCGAGCCGGACACGATGGAAGCGGCCTACGAAGACGACGGCGTGCTGGTGGCCAGCGCCGCCTTCACCGGCAAGACCAGCGAACAGGCGCGAGTCGACATCGCGCAGCACCTGCGAGCGAACGGCGAAGGCCGCACGACGGTGAACTACCGACTCCGCGACTGGGGCATCTCGCGTCAGCGCTACTGGGGAGCACCGATCCCGGTCGTTCACTGCGCGGACTGCGGAGTGGTCCCGGTTGGTGCCGATCAACTGCCTGTGGTCCTGCCCACCGACGTGGAACTGCTGGCGGGCGGAGCTTCGCCGTTGCCGACGCTCGAGAGCTGGGTGAACACACAATGCCCGCGTTGCGCGGGACCCGCTCGGCGCGAAACCGACACGATGGATACCTTCGTCGAGTCGTCGTGGTATTTCCTGCGTTTCACCGCGGCGCGTCTGGACACCGCTCCTTTCGACCCGCAGGAACTGGCGCGGTGGTTGCCGGTCGATCACTACATCGGCGGTGTCGAGCACGCGGTGCTGCACCTGCTGTACTCGCGGTTTTTCACGCGCGTGCTGCGCGATCTGGGGTGGGTCCGACTGGACGAACCGTTCCGCAACCTGCTCACTCAGGGCATGGTCATCAAGGACGGCGCCAAGATGAGCAAGTCCAAGGGCAACGTGGTCGATCCCGACGATCTGGTCAGGACCTACGGCGCCGATACGGCCCGCCTGTTTTCGATGTTTGCCGCTCCGCCCGAGAAGGATCTCGACTGGAGCGAACGCGGCGTGGACGGCAGCTACCGTTTTCTCTCACGCGTGTGGCGTCTGGCGTTGGCCTTTGAGGGACGCGCTCTCGTGTGGGCGGATCCCGGCGCCGGAGTCGTGGATGACGAGGGTGCCGGCAAGTTGCGGTCGCTGGTTCACGAAACCATCCGCAGGGTGACGCGTGACATCGGGGAACGCAGGCACTTCAACACCGCCGTTGCGGCTATCATGGAACTGGTGAATGCGATCTACGACCGCAGGGCCGGCCGCGTCGACGACGACGCGGCCACGCAGTTCGCCACCGCCACGGTGCTGCGGCTGCTGGCCCCGTTCGCGCCGCACATCACCAGCGAGTTGTGGGAGAGACTGATCGGGGGTCCTGCACTTGATCGGCTCCCGTGGCCCGAGGTCGACGTCAGTGCGCTGGTGCGCGAGAAAGTCGAGATGGCGGTGCAGGTCAACGGCAAGGTCCGCGCGCGCGTCTCGGTGGCCGTCGATGCGTCCGAGGCCGAGATCCTGGCTTGTGCGCTTGCGGAGCAGAAGGTCGCGGCCGAACTGTCGGGGCGCTCGCCGCGCAAGACCGTGGTCGTGCCGGGCCGTCTGGTCAGCATCGTGTTGTGATGAGGCTCGGTTCCACTCGCTTCGCTGCGGTGTTGCTGGTCGCCGCGCTCTCGTCCGGTTGCGGATACGCGTTCGTGAGTGCCGGGGCGCTGCCGTCCGACGTCGAGACGGTTCGCGTGCAGGCGGCGCCGAGTGACGGGGGCGATCCGCTGCTGACGGATGCGCTGGTACGAGAGCTTCGCCAGGTCCTGAGGTGGCGTGGTCGTTTGCGCCCCGTGGGAGAAGGTGAACGGAGCGATGCGACGCTGATCGTGCATCTGACGATCGACCGCACCCGCGCCATCGCATTCGACGAGTTCGACGACGTGCTCGACTATCAGCGGACGCTGGCCGTCGACGCCGAGCTTTCACGAAGCAGTGGGGCGATCTTGTGGCGGCAGGCACGAATTGCCGCCAGTCGCGGACAGGCGGCGGTGCCGGGGGCGGTGGTGACCTCTAGTTCGGCGTTCCAGGGCGACGAAGCGCTGGATCCGGCCGCGCTCGGTCGCTTCGACAACGTGCAACTCGGGGAAGAAAGGCGCGCAGCCGCGCGTGACAGGGTCGTGCGCGATCTGGCCGAAACGATCTATTCGAGAATGACCGAAGGGCTATAGGTGCGGCCCCGCAGCCAGCGTCAGCTTCCCAGGGTAGCGACCTGGCGTGCCAGACGGCTGGTCTGACGGGAGGCAGTGCGGCTGTGGACCACGCCCTTGCTCGCGGCTCTCGCCAATTCGCTCGAAACTTCACGGAGTTTGCCGGAGGCGGCTTCGCGGTCACCGGTCTCGATCGATTCCCGAAGCTGACGCACCAACGTACGTACGCGTCCACGAAGCGAGCGGTTGGCGATGCGGGCTTTCTCGGACTGGCGATGACGCTTGAGCGCTGAGGGGTGATTGGCCACGAGATCTCCTGAAAACGTTGCTGGGAAAAACAGTGCCAGATAGCAACTCCACGGCAGGCGGTCAAATCGCCGAGGTCCCGTCCACCCGCCATCACCGCGACGAGCGGCGCGGGGTGTCTCGCGCCGCCCACCTGTTGGCGGCTCTGACGCTGGTATCGCGGGTCGGCGGTCTTTCGCGCGACGTAGCGGTGAGCGCCGTCTTCGGTACCAGCGCCGGGGCCGACGCATTCTTCGTGGCGTTCCGCATCCCCAACCTGCTGCGTCGGGTAGTGGGGGAGGGGGCCAGCTCAGCGGCGCTGGTACCGGTCTTTACCGACAGTCTGATACGAGGTGGGCCGGCGGCGGCGGCGCGCGCTGCCGGTGCCGTGGGGGGTGCTGCCTTCCTGGTGCTCGCGGCGCTGACGCTGGTCGGCATGGCCGCTGCGGAGCCTTTGACCGCGGCGTTCGCGCCGGGGTTCGCCCGCGACGCCGCCAAGCAGGCGATGACCGCCACGCTGACGCGCTGGACCTTCCCTTACCTGATACTGGTCGGCGCTGCGGCGTGGGCGATGGGGGTTTTGCATACCCACCGGCGGTTCGCGCTGCCGGCGCTGGGCCCGCTGCTGCTCAACCTCGCGATCATCGCCTGTGTGGTCTGGCTGGCTCCGCACCTGCGGTCGCCGGAATACGCCCTGGTGGCTGGAGTGCTGATCGGCGGCCTGTTGCAGTTCCTCGTCCAGGTTCCCGCACTGCACGGGCTTGGGCTTCGTCCCGCGATGCTGGCCAACCTCTCTGATCCGGCGCTGCGACGCACGCGGGCACTGGTGGTGCCAGTGGTGTTCGGGGGGGCCGTTTACCAGATCAACATCCTGGTGGCCACCGTGTTCGCGTCGTTGCTGCCCAACGGGTCGGTGTCGTACCTGTGGTACGCGGACCGCATCTTCGAGTTTCCGCTAGGTGTGGTGGCGGTTGCCGTAGGCACGGCGGCGTTGCCGAGCCTGGCAGCACAAGCCAAGGCCGGGCAGACGCTGGCGATGGCCGATACGGTCGCGCATTCGCTCGGGCTGGTACTTGCTTTCTGCGTGCCGGCGGCCGTCGGGCTCGCCCTGCTGGCTCCGGACATCGTCGCGGTGCTGCTTCAGCGCGGTCGCTTCTCACCGCAGGACGCGGCGATGACTACGTGGGCTCTGCGTGCCTATCTGCCGGGCCTTCTCGGGGTGGCGGTGGTGAGGGTGCTTGCGGCCGCCTTCTACGCGGTAGAGCGGCCCCGCGTTCCAGTCTACGCGGCAATGCTGGCATTGCTGGTCAACGCGTTTTTCGACGTCGCGCTGATGGGGCCGGTGGATTTGTCCGGGGCCGCCGCCGATTGGTGGGGTGCTGGCTGGATCGCTGAGGTGGGCGCTGCGGTTTCGGTTGTCGACCTGAGGCACGCGGGGTTGGCGCTGGCCGCAGGCATCGCCGCGACGGTCAATGCCGTGGTGCTGCTGGTGCTGCTGAGGAGGCGGCTTCCGCAGTTGCCACTCGCGCCGGTCGGGCGCTCGGCGACGCGGCACGCGGCGGCGGCGCTTGCGATGGCAGCGGCCATCGTCGCTCTGCAATCGGCACTGCGGTGGGCCTCGCAAGCGCCGGCGGTGCCTGTCTGGGCGTACGGGCCGGCACCAAGGCTCGCGCTCTCGATCGCCGTTGGCGGCGCGGTCTACGCCGCGTGCGCGATAGCGCTCGGCAGCGTAGAGGTTCGTGAACTGGTGGGGATGATTCGAGCCCGGGGCGGGCGGACTCTCACGCGCGCTTCTTGAGACTCTGCCAGAGGGCTTCGAGGTCTGCCGCTGCCAGTCCTCGCATCGACTGCCCCGTCTCACTGAGGTGCCGCTCGAGGCGGCGAAATCTCGTGTCGAACTTGGCCAGCGCACCGGTCAGTGCCGACTCGGCCTGGATCGCGTTGAGTCGCGCGAAACTCGCCACCGCGAACAGCAGATCGCCGATCTCTTCCTCCAGCGCGGCGCTGTCGCCGCCAGCGAGCGCGAGATCGACCTCGGCCAGTTCCTCGTCGATCTTGTCTCGCACCCCGGCGGCGCAGTCCCAGTCGAAACCGACGTTGGCTGCCTTCTCGCCCATCCGATGGGCACGTGCCAGGGCAGGCAGCGCGCGCGGCAAGCCATCGATCGCCGATGGCGCCCGAACTCCAGCTTCCTCCCGCTCGGCGCGCTTGATCGCCGACCAGTTGCGCTCGACATCGGCGGACGATGACACCTCGGTTTCGGCGAAGACGTGGGGATGGCGGCGCACCAGTTTGGCGCTGAGTCCCGCTATGACGTCGCCGATCGTGAATGCTCCGCGCTCTGCCGCCAGCTCGGCGTGAAACACGACCTGGAGGAGCAGGTCGCCGAGTTCGTCGCGCAAATCGGCATCGGAGCCGTCATCGATGGCGTCGAGGACCTCGCAGGCTTCCTCGAGCAGATAGGGACGCAGGCTGCGATGAGTCTGCTCCGCGTCCCACGGGCATCCACCCGGCGATCGCAGGCGGTGCATCAGCGCGACCAGGTCGACGAAATCGCGGCGCTCCGCGCTCAAGGAAGAACCGCCCTGGCGCGAGTCGCGTCGTTTTCGGCCAGAAGCTTGCCCACTTCTTTCAAGGTCTTGGCCCTGCGCTCCACGCAGGCGTAGTGGGCAGCTCGCAGCAACTGCTGCCGCGCTCCGGTCGGATCGCCGTTGCGCAGCATGGCACGGGCCAGTCCCAGGCGAGTTCCCGGGCCAGTAGGGTTCAATTCGACGGCGTGGCGCAGGATCCGTTCGGCCTGTTCGGGGTCGCCGCCAAGATAGAAGGGCAGGTCGAGCAACAAGCCGCCCTTGGCGGCCAACGCGTGGGCGTACTGCGGATCGAGTTCCAAGGCGCGCTCCAGATATCCGTCGACACTGTGTAAGTGCAGCAGGCCCTTCAGAGGCCCTTCGGCCAGCAGAATGCGGCCCCGCGCCGCGAACAGGATGAAGTTCGCCTGCGCCGAGTGGGGATTTTCCGCGAGCGCCTTCTCGGCCAGTTCTCCTGCCTGACGGTATAGGCCGCGGGTGGTCTCGTCATCGCCCCGCGACTCGGCTGCCCGCAGGCAGCGCGCCGCCGAGGAGAGGGGCCCAGGGGTCTCCCCGGCTGGGGTTTCGATCGCGGCGGCATCGTTGAGGCAGCGCGCACCGAGGAGTCCGGCAAGACCCAGGATCCGCAGCGCGCGGACCATTTGGGTGCGGAGCCTTCGTGTCATGCGATTTTGAGAGGGCAAGCCGAGCAGAGACATTCGGCCGAGCTTACCAGCGCGTTGGATTTCCTCCAGCGGTCCGCTCCGGCTTGGCCTCCTCGCGAGTCGCAGGTTGATGAGAATCCGCTCATCCGACTGAGCCGCGCCCGCGCTCCACTGAATCGGGCTCACGACGCTGCGCGTCCTTCATGAGAGCGGAAGGTGGCTTCGCTCTTTGCCCGGTGCAACTGCTCGATAAGTAACAATCTAAACGGTTCACGGTGCGTTGCGGCATGAGCGCGAAAATCTTCTCGAACCGGGTGCCGTGGATTGACGGGAAGCGGGGTGGGCTTTCTACTTGTCATCACGGGGAATGGACCGGATCTCGACAACGGGAACGGCAGGCTAGGAGGTTAGCACCATGTTACAGACACGCGCGGCAGGCCAGGAATTCGGCGGCCTGGAATTGGCCGAAACATCCAAGGAGCCCGAGAATAGATTGATGCTCGCCGTACTGGAAGAGGCTCTGGTGACCTTCCAGCGCGGTCTGACTTCGCCGGTTCCGCAGCGGCGCAAGCGCTTCTTCGAGGTCGATCGTTGGGTGACCAGCCCGGACACCGACTGGCCGTTCTCCTTCGAGAACATCTGTACGACGCTCAGGATCGACCCGGACTACATCAGGGCCGGATTGGTTCGCTTGAAGCGTCAGGCCTTTGCTCGCTCGACGGCGATACGCGGTCGCAAGCTGCGTCGAGAGCGAATCTACGATCGGCGCGCGTGGAGAGGGCAGATAGGTTAGTCGTCCTCGGCCCGCTCGTCTCGGACGGCCGCGTGGGGTGGCTGAGGTTGCGACCCACCCTCGCGGCCGTTAGATTCGCGCGATGGCGGTCGCAAACCCAGCGGTAATCTCGGTCCTCGGTCGCGACCAGAAAGGCGTGGTCGCGCGAGTTTCAACCTATCTCGCACAGCACAACGTAAACATCGAAAAAATCGATCAGAACGTGATGGAGGGGCTCTTCATCATGTCGATGCTGGTCGACCTGCGCGACCTCGACATCAATCTCGACCGGCTGATCCTCGACCTGAAGGCGATCGGTAGCGAGATGCAGATGGAGGTGACGGTCCGGCTCCACGGCGAGCGCAGCCGCAAGCGCGTGGCCGTGCTGGTCTCCAAAGAGCCCCACTGCCTGCAGGCTCTGATCGAGGCGCACGCGGCCGGCGATCTCGACGCAGAGTTCACCACGGTACTTTCCAATCACCCCGATCTCGAGCCGGTCGCGCGCGACTACGGACTCGCGTTTGCCTGGGCGCCCTCTACCGACAAGCCCGCGCACATGCGCTTCGTTCTGGACCAACTCGCGGCGCAGCAGCCGGACCTGGTGGTGCTCGCGCGTTACATGCAGGTGGTCTCTCCGGAGATCGTCAGAGCGTTCGCCAACCGCATCCTCAACATCCATCCGTCTTTGTTGCCTTACTACCCGGGGGCCAACGCGTACAAGCAGGCTTACGAGGCCGGTATCCGGGTCTGCGGCTGCACCGCCCACATCGTCACCGAGGAACTGGACAAGGGGCCGGTGGTGCTGCAGGACGTCTTCCACATACGCGTCGGCGAGGATTCGCTCGATACGATCAAGGCGAACGGACGCGCTCTCGAAGCCAAAGTCCTGACCAGGGCGGTTCAGCTCTTCGTTCGCGACGAACTGGTCGTCGCGGACGGGAAGGTCTTGTTCAGGCCGGGCCGGGTGGCCTGAACGCTCAGGCCGCGCGGGAGAAATCCAGCGAGATTTCGATTCCGAGCCGCGCTGCGACCGACTCCAGGTCGGCCGCAATGCGCGCCTTGGACGCTGCGGCCGGCACCCGCATCCGGATCGCCAGGGTGTACAGTGGCGTGCCGCTCTGGGCGACCGGGCGGATTTCTCCGCGAAGATCCACGATCAGCACTCCGTGGTCTGCCAGTATCCTGGAGACTCCGGCGACGATGCCTGCCTTGTCCACACCGACCGCCGAGAGGGTGCCGGTGTCGAACAATTCGGCGGCTCCGGCCGATGGCGGTTGCAGCGGCCTCAGAAACACGGTGAGGTGACGCTCCCATTCCAGCCGCTTGGTCGCTTCGTAGAGACGATCGCGAAGGTCTTCGCCGGTACCACTGACCAGCATCAGCGTGGCGAACTCGCTTCCGAGCATCGTCATGCTGGCGTCTTCGAGGTTGCAGCCGCACGCGTAGACGCACTCGCTCAGATCGGCAACGATACCTGGACGATCGCGGCCGATGGCGGCCATGGCAAACCATTTGCGCTGTGACATCGGCGCGATGGTAGCAGCCCCGTGGCGGGGCGCCAACGGCGGCGAGGGTGGCCGGTGCCCGCGTGCTGGTGAATGCGCGAGGGCGCGGCAACCAGATGAACGCCGGCGCTGCGGTCGCTCGCGGGGAGGTGTTGCTCTTCGTCCACGCCGACACGCGGCTGCCCGGAGGCTTCCGCGCCGCCTTGGCCGAAGTCCTCGCGAGCGAGGGGGCAGTGTGGGGACGCTTCGATCTGCGTTTCGACCACGCAGGACCATTGCTCGCGCTGATCGCGCGGTTGATTTCGCTACGCTCGCGCGTGTTTCACAGCGCGACCTGTGATCAGGCGATCTTCGTCAGGCGAGGCGTCTTTGAAGCCGTCGGCGGCTATCGCGAGCCGCTGCTGTTCGAGGACGTCGATCTGGTACGCAGGCAGCGACCGTGCGGAGGCATGGTGGTGCCGCGCGGATACGCGGTGACGTCGTCGCGACGCTGGCGCAACCGCGGCATCTTGCGCACGACGTTGGCGATGTGGGCTCTCAAGTCGCTGTACCTGGTGGGTGTGTCCTCGCGGCGCCTGATTCGCTACTACTCCGACGAGCGGTGAGCCCGGCGTCGTAGGAGGCCGTCTTGGGGCCGGGAAGTTGCCGGGCGAGGGCGTGTCTACAGGCGGCGGCGTATCGCAGGCGCCGGCAGCGGCGGGCTGACCAGTGCTTCGCTGCCTATCGGGGCGACGCCGCGGATTCGTACTCGCCGGCCGTCGATCTCGAGGCGGCCCTCGGCGTAAAGCTGGATGGCGTGCGGGAAGATGCGATGCTCCTGCTCGAGGATACGCAGGCGTATCGTTTCGGCGCCTTCGCCGGACGCAACGGGTACTGCCGCCTGCAGGATTATGGGCCCGTGGTCGACGTCGTCATCGACGAAGTGCACCGTGGCGCCGGTGATAGTGACCCCGTAGTCGGCGGCCTGCTGTTGGGCGTGAGCGCCGCGGAA
>JACRCR010000032.1 GCA_016218925.1 Deltaproteobacteria bacterium
GCACCGCGACACGACGTCGACCCCCTTCTGCTCCGCTTTGAGCGCACAAACCTCGATCGCCCCCGTCACCACGGAGTCGAGCGGCGTGGCCGCGCGCTCGATCGAGTAGTGATCGGACTCCTGTTCCACGCGCGACAGCAGCAGCAGGTCGTCAATGATCGCGCCGAGGCGACCCGCCTGACGCGCAGCGATCTCCACGAAGCGACGCGCATTGGCCGGATCGTCTATGGCACCGCCGAGCAGGGTCTCGAGAAAACCCTTTATCGACGTGATCGGCGTGCGCAGTTCGTGGGAAACGTTGGCCACGAAGTCGCGCCGCACGGTCTCGAGCAGATGCAGACGCGTGACGTCGTTGAGCACCACCACCACGCCGATGCTGTCGCCGGCGTGGTCGCGCACCGGCGCTCCGTGGGCCTGCACGAAGCGCGACTCTTCGCCGTGCATCGCGATGTGGCGCTCGGCGGGCTGGCCGGCCGCGAGCACATCGGCCACAAAACGCTGGAGCTCGGCGTTGCGCGCCACTTCCTGAATGCTGCGGCCGATGGCGTGACTGGCGTCGATCTCGAGAAGCTCGGCGCCGGCGGCGTTCAGCGCCATCACACGCTCGCTCCGATCCACCGCCAGCACCCCCTCGACCATGCTCGCCAGAACCGCTTCCTGCTCGTTGCGTTCGGCCACCAGCGTGCGGATGCGGTTGTCGAGTTCGACGGCGCTGTTGTGCATCGCGGTAGCCACGCGCGTGATCTCGAGCGAGCCGCCCGCCGGAGCCGGCGCGGTCAAGTCTCCGCGCGAATAGCGTTCGGCGCTGGTCTCGAGTTCTTCCAGAGGCCTGGTGATGCGCCGTGTGGTCCACAGGCCGAGCCCCGCAGCGATGGCCAGGACCGCCAGTGCCGCGGTCGCCGCGCGCAGGTACAGACTGCGAAGCGCCGATTCCACTGCCTCCAGCGCGAGCCCCGTGCGCACGACGCCTACGACCCGGCCACCGGACACCACCGGCCTGGCGGCGTACATCATCGGCTGCCCGATCGTATCGCTGAACCGGATCGCGCTGCCCGCAGTACCCGCGAGCGCCGCGGCAACTTCGGGCCGGCGCGCGTGATTGTCCATCAAGGTCGGGTCCTTGTCTGATTCGCCGAGCACGAACCCATCGGCTCCGATGATGGTCACGCGCATTTCCGCCAGACCCGACAGCCGCTTGGCCAGCACATCGAGTTGCTCATGGCGCGGTTGCTGGAGCTGATCGCCGAGCACCTGCTCCACCAGCGCCGCTCGCGCGGCCAGGTCGGCCCCGGTGCGCTGGAGATGAAAATCGTGAAGCAGGCGCGAGGCCTGCCAGGTGGAGGCGGCGAGCGCGACGGCGACCAGTACCAACATCGGCAGTGCGATCTGCCGGCGCAGCCGTGCGCGAGACATGGCTATTCCCGGAAACGGTAGCCGACGCCGCGTACGGTCTCGATCAGACCGCCGAAGCCGCCGAGCTTGCGCCGCAGCGCGACGATCTGCACGTCGACCGCCCTCTCGGTTACCGGGTAGTTCTCTCCTCGAATGCCGTCGACGATCTGGTAGCGCGTGAACACCCAACCGGGCCGGCGCGCCAGGAAATGCAGAATGCGAAATTCGGTGTTGGTGAGGACCACTTCCTCGTCGCCCGCGCGCACTTCGTGACGGCCGGGGTGGATTTCCAAGTCATGAACCCGGATCGGCTCGTCGTCGGTCGGAATCCGGGTCTTGCGCCTGCGCAGCGCAGCCTTCACGCGTGCGGTCAGTACCTTGGTGCTGAACGGCTTGGTGACGTAATCTTCGGCGCCCAGTTCGAGACCCGCGACGATGTCGGCTTCTTCGCCTCGCGCGGTCACCATCACTACCGGAATCGAGGCGGTGCCGGCCTCGGACTTGAGCGCCTTGCACACCTCGAGGCCGTTCATGCCCGGCAGCATCAGGTCCAGGAGGACCAGATCGGGATGACCTCGGCGGGCCGCTTCCAATCCTTTCTCACCGCTGGCGGCCGACACGACCCGATACTGCGCGGCCTCGAGGTTGTAGCGAATCAACTCGGCGATATCTTCTTCGTCTTCAACGACGAGTATGGTCTCTTGTTCCATTGCGCAGAGTTGTCGCACAGGACCGACCGATTGCAAGGAATCCACCAGCGATTCCTCGTTAGTTTTCGGTTAGGTTTCAGCGAGTTACGGCGGGCGCGAGGCAGAACCTCGGACCTCGCTACTCGCTCCGTAACGCGAGAGCGCTTAGGATAGCCCGACACTAGCGGATTCGCGCCGTGCGCGAGCCAGGAGGACCCGGTCATGCAGAAACCGTTCGCCGCACTTTTCCATTGCTCCGCGCCCGCGATCGCCGTCGGAGCGTTCGGCCTGTTGTTGTGGACCGCGCCGGCCATGGCGTGTCCCGGAAGCGAAGCCGGCGCGGCTTGCGCCGACTGCCCAGGCGGCGCGGCGTGTGAGAAGTGTGAGAAGTGCGAAAGGGCCAAGGAAGGCGCCCCGTGCCCATGTGCCGCGGCAGCCGCAGCGGCGGCGGCCGAGCAGCCAGCGGCACAGGGCCAAGCCCCGAGCGGTGCAGCCGCAGTGGCCGCGCCGGGCCAGGCGCCGGGCCAGGCGCCCGGAGCACCTGCGCAGCAGCGCGCATACGTGGACCCGACCACCGGAAAAGTCAGCGCCCCGCCGGCTGGTCAAAGCGGCGCTGCCTCGAGCGCGGCGCCTGCCCGAACCGCTGGCGTGGTCGAGACGGTTCCGGTGCCCGGCGGCGGCATCAAGGCGAAGCTCGGCGAGAGTTATCGCGCCAACGTAAAGGCCGAGCGCGGCGCCGATGGCAAAGCCCACGTGGACTGCGATCACGGAGCCAAGGACGCGGCCGCCCAGCCGGCCCGCTGAGAGCGCTGGGCCATCCCGATGCAGCGCGCCCACGGACGGCGGGACTTCGCAGCCCCGGCAACTCCTGGCGGCGGTTTCCGCAACTTTGCGAATGCCCGGCACCCATGGGCCGCAGTCCCGGTGCCGGGCAATGCGCAGAAAGACAACCATTTCACACCGATTCGCGGCGGGCTCGAAGGCTTCGGCGATGGCACGCTCAGTGCAGCGTGGTGCGCGGTAGACGATAAGAGCGCACGACTCGGACAAGTTTGGGGGGCTGGGCAATGACGCGGAACGATCCGACACGCGACGCCACGGCACCTGAGGGTGATGGGTTTCGCGCTGATCACCGCGCTTTGTCCGGGCCGACACCGACGACGTGCGCTCGATCTTTCAGTCTGCGGTCCGTCTGACTCTTCCCGGAGCCAGCCAGAGTCAGGTGGCCGCGGCGCGGCCGGAGACAACCTCTCCGGCCGCGTCTTTTTTTGCCCCGGTATCGCCTCAGACTCGGGCTCAGAGATCCAGGTCTTCGATCTTGCGGTAGAGCGACGACAGGCTGATGCCCAGCAGGTCGGCGGCTTTGCGCTTGTCGCCCTCGCAGCGCTGCAGAACGTTGGCTATGTGCCCGCGCTCGTAGAAGCGGATGGCACCCTTGAGTTCGTCGCCAACGAACAGTCCCTCGGCGGCCGAAGCGGCTGCCACTCGGTCGGGCAGATCGGCGGTCGTGATCCAATCGCCCGACCCGACGATCATCGCGTGCTCGATGACGTTGTCGAGTTCCCTGATGTTGCCCCTCCACGGCATCCGTAGCAGGGCCTTCATCGCGGTGTTGTCGACGCCCTTGAAGTGGCGGTTCATCTCGACGTTGTGGCGCCGGACCAGGAACTCGATCAACGCCGGGATGTCCTCGCGCCGGTCGCGCAGGGCCGGGATCTCGATGCCGAACACGTTGAGGCGGTAGTACAGATCCTCGCGGAACGTCCCCTCTCCGGCGCACTTCTCCAGGTCACGATTGGTCGCCGCGATGATTCTGACGTCGACCTTGATCGGACTGGCCGCACCGACCGGGAGGATCTCTTTCTCCTCGATCGCGCGCAGCAGCTTGACCTGCAGCGACATCGGAAGCTCTCCGATCTCGTCGAGGAAGATCGTCCCGCCGCGCGCACGGTGAAACAGCCCCTCGTGAGAAGTGATGGCGCCGGTGAACGCCCCTTTGACGTGTCCGAAAAGCTGGCTCTCCAGAAGGGTCTCGGGAATCGCACCGCAGTTGACCGGCAGGAAGATTTTGTCGCGACGTTCGCTCTCGCGATGGATGCCACGCGCGACGACTTCCTTGCCCACTCCGCTTTCGCCGGTGATCAGCACCGTCGAGATGGTCGGCGCCACCTTGGCGATCATCGCCATGATGTTCCTCATCGCCTTGCTCTCGCCGATGAGGTTCTCGATGTCGTAGCGCGATTCGACCTCGCGCCGCAGGTACTGGATCTGCCAGGCCAGTTCGCGACGCTCGAGCAGACGCCCGACCTTGGCCAGCACGTCGTCGTAGACCAACGGCTTGATCATATAGTCATGAGCGCCCTGGCGCAGCGCTTCGACCGCCGTCTCGACGCTCGCGTAAGCCGTCATCAGGATGACGAGCGTCTGCGGGCAGAGTCTGCGCACCTCGCGCAACAGCATCACCCCGTCGATCTCCGGCATGCGCAGGTCGGTCAGGACCAGGTCGAACTCCGCGTTCTGCAACAACACCGACGCTTCCTTTCCATCGACCGCACGTGTGACGTCGTAGCCCTCGTCGGTGAGCACGTCGGCCAGACTCTCGCGACTGGCCGCCTCGTCATCGACCACCAGCACCGATCCCCTCATTGCCATAATCGTCGAACGCTCCTTTGGATTGAACGGCAACGGACGTGCCCCGCCGTTGACTCGCTTGCTGAGGAGTGCCAAGCAGTATTCATGGAAAATCTAGTGGATCTCATCGGCCTCGACGTCCCCGAATTCGAGCGGCGGATGCGTTTCTTCGAGTTCACCGATGAGGATCGAGCACGACTTACGGAGATCTCCAACTTCGTCGTCGAAATCGCCGACGAGATGGTCGACGGTTTCTACGATCGCGTGCTGGCTTTCCCGGAAACCGCACGCTTTCTCCAGGAGCCGCACCTGGTCGAACACCTCAAGCGTGCGCAGCGTACCCATTTCATACAACTCTGCACCGGCCCCTACGACACCGCGTACTTCGAAAGCCGGCTGCGCGTGGGGGTATCGCACGCTCGCATCGGACTGTCCCCGCAGTGGTACCTGGGCGCCTATCTGATCCAGATGAGACTGGTGGCCCACCGACTCTTCGATCGTTACGGCACCGACCCCGACCGCGTCGAAAGCTATCTGGGGTCTCTGTGGAAGATCGTCGCGCTCGACATCGCGCTGTCCACCGATGCCTACATCTACGGAGGATACGTCGAACGATCCGCGGCCGAGGTTCACGCCTACGAGGCCGAGCGGGCGCGCGAGGCACTCGAGGCCAAGCAAGGGGAAGAGGAGAAACGACAGGAACTCCTCAGCATGGTGGTGCACGACATCCGCAGTCCTGTCACCGCGATGATCGCCACCGCGCGAGCCGGGCTGAGACGTTTTCGCGATCGCGGCGAAGCGCCCGGCAAGCAGTTCGACCTGATCGAATCGAGCGGACAAAACGTGCTGCACATCATCGACAACATCGTCACGCATGCGCGCGCACCGGGCGGCGACCTTCCGCTGGTTCCCGAACCCTTCAGCGTCTCCGATCTGGTGCGAGAGTGTGTCGATCAACTGCTGCCCTTCGCCCAACAGACCGCGCATACGCTCACCCTTCGCGACTCGGAGGATGTCCCCGCCAAGCGCCTCGATCGAGTGCTGGTCCGACGCGTCGTCTCCAACCTGCTTGTCAATGCCTGCCGCCATACCCCCGCCGGCGGCCACATAGTGGTGTCGTGTTCGATGCCAGAAGCGGGCCACTGCCGCATCACCGTCACCGACGACGGTCCGGGACTGCCTCCCCAGGTGCAGACGTCCATCTTCGGCGACGGCCCACTGCCTACGCGCAAGGCCGGTGCGGCCTACGTCGACAGCGGCCTGGGACTGCCTTTCTGTCGGCTGGCCTGCCAGCGCATGGGCGGTTCGATCTCGATCGAACCCACCGGCGAAAGAGGAACGCGCTTCGTCGTCGCGCTGCCCACCGACTGACGATCCAACTCGCCTCGGCGACGGCTGCGCCTGCGTCGGCGCCGGCACTGGAACTGACCTGCTCAGCCGAGAATGAGCTTCCCGGCTCCGGCTTCCTGTGGCGTGATGATCCGGTTGGCGGCCTGGCGTCGCATCTCGCGCGCTTCCTCGATCATGCGATCCACGCCCGCCTGAATCGCCGTCGGAAACTTTTCGATCGCTTCGGCCAGTGTCGCGGCGTCCACTGGCGCGTGTACCGGTACGAGACCTTGGGGCGTCAGAATCTGCGTTTCGGCGGTGAACAGTAGCGGCCGCTCGGAATCGACGCTGCCGTCCACTTTCACCGGAACCAGACGGCGGATCGAGGCTACCCGCAGGTCCGAGTACACCTCTTCGCGATACAGATTGGTGGTGTCCACTTTCAGATCGTCGAGCTTGATCGGATCGCTCACTTCGCATTCTCCCGAGACGGTGCCTGAGGCGCTCTCAGGCCTAGGGGTAGGACATGCAGCAGACCGAGTCGAGCCGGCGCGACCGCACGGCCGCCAGGGAAGTGGCGGGTTCGGCGATTGCGAGCGTTTGCAGGCGGGCCGCGGGAGAGTCTCAGGCCGGCTCGGCCGGAGGCCCGGCGTTGCGAAGCGGAACGTGTACCCGCGGTCTCGGCGTGGGCTGCAGCGCCTTGAACACCGCGCGGTACATGCGCTCGAAGCGCAGCGCCTCCCAGCGATCGAAGTTCATCATCTCGCCGTAGGTCAGGTGGCGCTTGCGGTCCCAACTGGTGTGCCAGCCTCCGCTCACGCTCACGACCACCGGAGCCTCGATCTCGGGGTACTGGTCGGCGGTGATGTCGATATAGTGATGATTGACCGACAGCCACACGTGGGACTGCCACGAGTCTCCCACCGTGCCGCCCCTCTCCGCGTGCACGAAAGTCACCAGTGGCACCTGTAGCTCGGTCACCAGGAAACGGGCCAGAAGCTGGGAACTTTGCTTGCAGCAGCCGACCGGGAAGCGGCTCATCACGCGCGCATGGCGACGCAGGTTGCTGCGCTCGATCGCGCGGCGGAACTCCAGGGCCACCAGGGCCAGATCTTGTGTGGTCAGCAGGCTACGTCGTCGCATCGAGTCTCTCGACCGCCCCGGCGGTTCCGCCCGTCACGGCGCCCCGCGGTGCCAAGGGGGTCGTCGTACTATAGGGGTGCCAGTTTGTACCGGGTCTGCGATCGTTAGGCTATACCCGCAGCGCAGAATCCGATTCTTGGGAAGTCGCGGCGCTGAACTTCCCAAGCCTGCTACCCGCGAGAGCCCTCCGGTGGCCGCCCTGACGCGAGCCGCGCAGGGACAGGAGTGCAAGCATTTGCCGCACAATCGAACAGCTTTGGAGGCTCGCCGAAAGCCCTCGCGTGGGCTCTGGCACAACCGTTGCTGATGTTTCGTTCCGCAAGGAGTAGCAGTTGCGCCGAACCGCCAGCCCACGCCGCGGAATCCGCACGGTCCCAGGTGCGGTCGCTGCGAAGGATACCGTGCTCGGCTGCCTGTCTCTCCGCTGCACAGTCTAGCCCGGCAACAATTGCCGGGCTGGGGGTCCGCGTCGCAAATGGGAACGCGGCGGCGACGCGGACCCTCACATCCTCCCTCTCACAGTCTTGCGCGAGGATCTGAGGGCGTCAGATCCCGGCAACGGCCGGGTCCTGGCACCGGTCGCGGCCCTCAGACGGGCTCCCGCCACGACCCGGCCGTGCCCGATGGTCTATGGAGATGACTGTCCACCTGTGCCACAGTCGCGGGCGGATGGCTCCCGATACGTCGACACGAAAACCCCCGATCAATTGGCCCACCGTTCTGTTCATCGCGGCGACGACGCTGGCCGCGCTGCTGTGGCCGCTGTACGCCTGGTTCGCGGGCGTGACCACCGGCCAGATCGTGTTCGCGATCGCCTATTACCTGGCTACCGGGCTCGGGATTACGGTCGGCTACCACCGCCTGATCGCCCACCAGACTTTCAAGGCGCACCCGGTCGCCGAAGCGGTCTTGGTGGTGCTCGGCGGCGCGGCCTGGCAGGGCTCGGCCCTGGAGTGGACACTCGATCACATCCAGCACCACCTGCACGTCGATACCGACGCCGACCCGTACAATCGCCGACGCGGGTTCTGGTACGCCCACATCGGCTGGCTGATCCGCCGTGAAACGCTCGACCACCGCCGCCGCATCCCGCCCTTCCTGCGGAACGACCGGGTGGTGATGCTCCAGCACCGCTACTACGTCCCGCTCAGCGTAGTCACGAGCCTGCTGATCCCGTTCCTGCTCGAAGGCTGGGGCGGACTGCTGCTGGTCGGCGCGGTTCGCATCGTCGCACTGCACCACACCACATGGTTCATCAATTCGTGGGCCCACACCGGCACCAAACGCCCCTACAACCCGGAAGTCAGCGCGGCCGACAACTGGCTGCTGGCACTGGTCGCTTTCGGCGAGGGCTGGCACAACTACCATCACGCGTTCCCCAGCGACTATCGCAACGGGGTGGGCGCGCTGGCCTGGGATCCGAGCAAGTGGCTGATCTGGTCGCTCTCGAAGATCGGCGCCGCCCACGACCTCAAACGCATGAATCCGGCGGTGGTGTGGCAGCGACGCGTGGAAGCCACCCTCGCCTACCGTGGCCCGCAGCGCACGCGTGAGAATCTGGTGGACGCGACGCGACGCGCGCTCGAGAAACTCGCGCGGCGCAGCGAAGCGAGACTGGCCGCGCTGTCGGCGGCAACCGCCGGTCCCAGGGCGGCCGGCGCGGCAGACCTGGCCGAACTGCGGCGGCGCATCTCCGAACGCGCGGACGAATGGCGCAGATCTCGCGACCGTCGAGCGCTGGCGCGCGCCCGCCGCATCGAAGACCTGATCGAGCAGCTCACGCTTTATCGCGACCTGCTCACGCGCATCTCGTCCGCATCGGCGTGCTGAGAACCGATCGGAGACCAGGCGCTTCAACATGCAGCAAGAACCGACACCCAAGAGCCTTTTGGTAGCCAGCCCGCGCGGTTTTTGCGCCGGAGTTTCCTACGCGATCGAGATCGTCGACCTGGTTCTGGACCACTACGGTCCTCCGGTCTACGTTCGTCATGAGATCGTACACAACCGCCACGTCTGCGAGCGACTGAGAGCCCGCGGCGCGGTGTTCGTCGACGACCTCGCCGAAGTTCCCACCGGGAGTCTGCTGATCTACTCGGCCCATGGCGTATCTCCGGCAGTACGCAAAGCGGCGGCGGAGCGCGCACTGAGAGTCATCGACGCCACCTGTCCGCTGGTGACCAAGGTGCACCTGGAGGCGCTGCGCTTTGCGCGCCAGGACTACCAGATCCTGCTGATCGGGCACCGCGGTCACGTCGAAGTCGAAGGGACGCTCGGCCATGCGCCGGATCGCATGCACCTGGTGGAGACCGCCGAGGACGTCGAGAAGCTCGACTTGCCCACCAGCGAGCGCGTCGCCGTGGTCACGCAGACCACGCTGTCTGTCGACGACACGCGCGACGTGATCGACGCGATCAGGCGCCGCTTCCCCACAGCCCGCACTCCCGACAAGGACGACATCTGCTACGCCACCCAGAACCGCCAGACAGCTGTAAAGGAACTGGCGGCCGCCAGCGAACTGGTGCTGGTGATCGGGTCGCCCACGTCGAGTAACGCCAATCGTCTGGTCGAAGTAGCCAAGAACAGCGGCGCCGATGCGCGTCTGATCGAGTGCGCCGACGACGTCGATCCGGCCTGGCTGGCCGGCCGCACCTCGGTCGGACTGACGGCCGGGGCCTCGACCCCCGAGTCGCTGGTTCAGGAAACCATCGAGCGCCTGCGCCGCCTGGGCTGCACGCAGGTCGGGGATCTGGAAACCGCGCGCGAGAACGTCACCTTCGCGCTGCCTCCCGAGCTGCGCGACAAGAAGGTCTGCGAAGCGCGCAGTTGCTAGCCCGAAACCTGAGCGCCGCTCGCAGGTCACGGCCACCGCGGAGGCGGCGCGGCTCGCGGCGCGCGGCCCCCACCGCTACAATCCGCCGCCGAAACGAACCCGGTCCGGGTCGGAGCAAGACGAGTCGATGAAGCGCAGACGTCTCGGCCAGAGCGGCCTGGTCGTTTCCGAGATCTGTATCGGGACGATGACCTTCGGGTTTCAGGCCGACCAGGCCCAGAGCCACGCGATCCTGGACGCGGCCTTCGACGCCGGGGTCAATTTCCTCGATGTCGCCGAGATCTACCCGGTCCCGCCCTCGCCCGAGTACGCCGGCCGCAGCGAGGAGATCGTCGGAAGCTGGCTGCGCGGCCGGCCGCGCGACTCGATCATCGTCGCAACCACGGTTGCAGGTCCGAGCGGGGGCTGGTTCCTGGCGCCGGTGCGCTCGGGCAACACCAGCCTGGACCGCCATTCGATCCAGCGCGCAGTGGAGACCAGCCTGCGGCGGCTTGGCACCGACTACATCGACCTCTACCAGACCCACTGGCCCGACCCCGAGCTACCCTACGAGGAAACCCTGGAGGGCCTCGACTCCGTCGTGCGTGCCGGCAAGGTCCGCGCCGTGGGGTGTAGCAACGAGACCGCCTGGGGGTTGATGAAGAGCCTGGCCACCTCGCAGATGCACAGGCTGGTCCGCATGCAGTCGATCCAGAACAACTTCAGCCTCATGCACCGCCGCTTCGAAGACGAGTTGGCGCGTGTGTGCAAACGCGAGAAGGTCAGCCTGCTGCCCTACAGCCCGCTCGGCGGCGGTATGCTCTCGGGCAAGTATCAGAGCGGGCAGTGGCCCGAAGGCGCGCGTTTCTCGAACTACCGTCACAACGCCCCCCGCGGCGCCCACATGGTGGCGCGCTTCGTCAACGAGCGCACCGGCGCGACCTTCGAGCGCATGGCCGAGATTGCACGGAAGGAAGGGATCGCACCGAGCACTTTCGCGATCGCGTGGACCCTGACCCGCGACTTCGTCGGCTCGACCATCATCGGCGCAACGCGGGCCGAGCAACTCGCCGACACGCTGGCAGCGGCCTCGGTCAAGCTCTCCGAGGACGCGGTCGCGGCGGTCGACGAGATCAGTAGCGACATTCGCTATCCGATGGAGTAAATGGAACGAAAACGTCGTGGGGGGAGCGATGATAGTCGACCGGCGGGCCGCTGGCCCGGTAGTGCGCACCGAGGGGACGCGGCAATGAAGGCGACGGTCGCCGTTTCTGTTTTCGTGATGCTGCTGGCCGCCGGCGGGGCCGGAGCGGCGGTGGCCCCGTCACCGGCTGCGGTGCCCGGTGCGAAAGCGAACAAGTACGCTGCGGTCGTGGTCGACAGCGACAGCGGCGTGGTCTTGTACGAGCGCAACGCCGACTTCTCGCGCTACCCCGCGTCGCTCACCAAGATGATGACGCTGTATCTGACCTTCGACGCACTGAAGGCCGGGCGCATCAAATTGACAGACAAGCTTGCGGTGTCCGAGCACGCTGCGTCGCGCGATCCTTCGCGCCTCGGCCTCAGGCCCGGCAGTACGCTGCAACTGGAAGACGCGATCGAAGCGATGACGACCAAGTCGGCCAACGATGCCGCCAGTGTGGTCGCGGAAGCCGTAGCCAAAGGCAGTGAAAGCCGCTTCGCCGAAATGATGACAGCCAAGGCGCACGACCTCGGCATGAAGCGTTCGACATTCCGCAACGCGTCGGGGCTGCCCGAGGGCGGCCACGTCAGCAGCGCACTGGACATGGCGATCCTGGCGCGCGCGCTGGTACACGACTTCCCCGAGTACTACCACTTCTTCTCGGTCTCGCATTTCGATTTCGGCGGGAAGCGCTACCCGAGCCAGAACCGTTTCCTTCGCACCTACCCCGGCGCCGACGGACTCAAGACCGGCTACATCGATTCATCGGGGCACAACCTTGCGGCGTCGGCATCGCGCGGGGGCAAGCGCCTGATCACCGTGGTGCTCGGCGGCGACACCGCACGCTGGACCCGCGAGTACGCCTCGCAGCTTCTCGACACCGCCTACGCGGGCATCGATCCCAAGCTCGTCGTGGTCGCCAGCGCTCAGAAGGCGACCACCGGTGCAGTGGCTGCTGCAGCAACGGTCTCTGCCGCGACAGCCGGCCCGATCGCGACCGCTACGGCCTCGGCCGCCGGCGCTGTGGGCGTCGCGGTCGCAGCCACCGCGACGGCCGCTGTCACTAGCGCGGCGACGGCGCCACCTGCGACCGCGCCAAGCGCAACCGCGCCGGCCGTTGCCATGGCCACGACGGCGCAACCTGCGACCACCGCGGCCGCCAACCCCGAGCCGATCCCTTCGCCGTCACGCTCCACCGCTACCGAGACCCTGCTCGCGGCGGCGCAGCCTTCGAAACCGGCGAGCGAGGCCGCCAAAAAGCCCGACGCCGCCGCGACCAAGGCCGACGAGGCCGCGCTGCGCGCTCGCGCGTGGTCGGTGCAGGTGGGCCTCTACCGCGACCGCGCGGTGGCCGAGAGGCGCGGCAAGGAAGCGCGCGAGCGCGTGCCGGGACCGCTTGGCAAAGCGCCGCTGATGATGGCCGGCTACGGCTCCGACGTCAGCCCGCGTTTCGGCGGCTTGACCGAAGCGGACGCGCGTCAGGCCTGCACTCAGCTCCAGCGCGCGAGTCTGCCCTGCGTGGTGGTTCCCCCGGGCCGCGCGTTGATCATAGCAACCAACTGATCCGTATCGTTTCGTGCAGTCAGGCGCTCACCCAGCAAACGCCGCCAACGCGCGGCGCTCGCGCGCTCAGCCAATGCAATCGTACACTGCCTCGATCAGCGCCTTGGCGCGCGGATCGAGCAGGATGTACGGCCCCATCCGGTTCATCACATAGCCGAAACCGACCCGCGCCTTCGGATCCGCGAACGCCAGCGAACCGCCGGCCCCGGGATGCCCGAACGCGCCCTGGTTCGGACCCAGCATTGCGGCCGGGTGCGAAAGCATGAAGCCGAGTCCGAAGCGCGTGGGCACTTGCAGCACCAGGTCGGGGCCGTAGCACTGCTCGGCGGCCGCGCGGCTCGCAGCCTGCGGGCTGAGTACGTGCACTCCATCAAGATCGCCGCCGCTGGCGATCGCGCCGTACAGACGCGCGAGCGAACGCGCGGTCCCGTGACCGTTGGCGCCGGGAATCTCGGCGCCGCGCCACGCGCGCGAGTTCACGGTGCCCGGCATCATCAGGTTGGGCGGATTGGTGAAAGCCAGCGCCGTCACCGACGTCGGATCTTTCATCACCAACTCGAGCAGACTCGGCTCTCCCGGCACCTGCACCATCGGCGGCGGAGTGAGATCCGCGCAGCGCGCGTCCTCGCTGGCCGGCAGGCCTATCTGGAAGTCGAGGCCGAGAGGCGCGGCCAACTCTTCGCGAACATACGCGCCCACCGACTTGCCGGTGATGCGGCGGATCACCTCGCCGACCAGCCAGCCGTAGGTGATGGCGTGATAGCCGTGCCTGCTGCCCGGCTCCCACAGCGGCTCCTGCGCCGCCAGCGCGGCGGTCATCGCGCTCCAGTCGTAGAGATCGTCAGGGGCCAGCGGCGAACTCACCGCTGCCAGACCCGCGCGATGATCGAGCAGCCAGCGCACCGGGATCTTGTCCTTGCCGGCCTGCGCGAACTCGGGCCAGTACCGCGCTACCGGTACGTCGACATCCAGGCGTCCCTCTTCGACCAGACGGTGCGCGCAGATCGCCACCACGCCTTTGGTCGTTGAGTAGACGTTGGCAATGGTGTCTTGCTGCCAGGCGCGCTTGCCCTCGTCGTCGGCCCAGCCGCCCCACAGGTCCACGACCGGCTCTCCGTCGATCGTGACGGCAAACGCCGCTCCGTCTTCCTCGCCGCGCGCGAAAGCGGCCGCCAGCGCGTCCTTGGCTTTGCCGAAGCGGCGCTCGCAGTGTCCGTGGATCTCGATGCTCGACATGTGTCTGGTTCTCCGATCGGTCGACTACGCCGCCGCCGCGAGCAATCGCTCGGCGCCTTCCAGGGCGAGCGAGCAGATGATGGTCTGCGGATTGACGCCCGGCGCCTCCGGGAAAGCGCTGGCGTCCAGGACCCACAGATTGCGCTGTCCGCGCACCTGCCCGACGCCGTCCACGGTGGGACCTCCGCGACAGGCGCCGCCAAACGGGTGCGCGGTGTAGAAGTACGTCCAGCCGGGTCCGATGCGCAGATCGGCCGGCGGCCGGGTAACGAAGTTGGCTTCTCGATGCGGCAGCAGCACGCGGCTGGCGCCGGCTGCCAGAAACATCTCCACCGCGCGTTGGTAGAACGGCAGCACGCGCTCGATGTCGTGAGGCTGCAACGGGTAGTCGATGCGCGGCCGGCCTTCGGGTCCGAGCGCGATGGTGCCGCGCGTGCTCGCGCGCAGCACCATCATCGCGCCGGCCAGATGGCGGTAGCGGCGCAGCACCTCGGCGTGGACCTCTCCTTGTCCCTGCGGCTGGGTGGAGAAAGCCAGCGGCTGCGTCGACACGCCTTCGATCATGAAGCCGGGCCCGGTGTGTCCGTAGACGTCGGAGAACTCGAGCACACTGTAGACCATCGGGATGCCATTGAAGCCATCCACCGGCTCGGCGAAGTCGCCCCACGCCAGCGTCTGCAGGTGCATCTGAAAGCCCTCGCCGGCGTGGATTCCGCTCCGCAGCAGCAACATCGGTGTCTGCACCACACCGGCCGCAACCACGACGTGATCCGCTTCCAGTACCAGATCGCCGCACTCCACCCGCCAGCCATCGCCGCGCGGCACCAGGCGCTCGGCCTTGGTCATCGATTTCAAGCGCGCACCGGCCCGCACGGCGCGCGGAACGTAACTCACGTTCATCGAACGCTTGGCGTCGTAAGAGCAGCCCAGGTGTCGCAAACCGCACTCGGGACATCCCGGCGCATTGTGGTGCATCCGCTCGCCCTTCCAGCCAAGCCGCGCGGCACCGAGTCCCACCAGGTAATTTGCGCGGTTGGTCATGGCGCGCGGAACCTGCTCGACGCCCAACTCCTGCTCGACCTGCTCGACGTACGGAGCGAGCGCCTTCAGCGAGACTTCCGCACCGAGCGCGCGCCAACGCTCCTCGAGTTCCGGCGGCGGGCGCAGGCACAGCGCGTCGTTGACGACGGTCGTGCCGCCCACGCAGCTCGCCTGCAGGACCGCCACGCTGCCGTCTTCGGTGGCCTGCATCCCGCGCTGCGCATAGAGCTTGGGGATCATCTCGCGCTCGATCTGGTTGAAGTCGGAGGCTTGCAGGTTCGGCCCGGCCTCGAGCAACACCACCCCATCGCCCCAGGCCTCGGCCAGTCGCGAAGCGACCGGCGCGCCTCCGGCGCCGCTGCCGATCACCACCGCTTTGCAACGCTCTACAGTACCCATCACTCGTCACTCCTGATCTGGCCCGATCGGCTACGGAACCCGCGCGTCCCACTCGAAGGTAGCGGACTGGCCCGGCGGCCTGCCGGGGAACTCCGCGCTCTTCAGGCACGGACCGGGATAGCCCATGACCTCCCAGCCGGCCGATGTTCCGGAGAACGACGAACAACTGAGCGCGTGGAGCATCCCCCATACGCTGCGCTCGAGGGCCAGCGAGCTGCACGCCCACGACGCGAGATGTCGCTGCTGCGCCTGCGGCTCCAGCCCACTAAAGCCCATCATCCCCCATGTGGACTCCTCGAGCAGATTGAGCGCCATGCGGACCAGACCGCGCTGGTCTTCGTACATCGCCTCGATCATCGCGTCGGCGTCGCGGGCCGGCTGCCAGCGCCCGGCGCGATAGGCGGCCTCGCCTGCGGGACCGACGATCGCCACGGCCGCAGCGCTGAGGATAGCCGCGTGGCGCGCCTGCAAGTGCTTCAAGCCGTCGGGCAAAGGCGCTCCGACCGGCGCTTTCGCGCCGATGACTGCGCGTGCGCCGACCTTGAGCAGCGCGTAGCCGGCGAGCACGGCCACGCCGAGCTTCAAGAAGTCGCGCCGCCGCAGTGGCCGGCGCGGATTCACACCCTGCCTGGTGCTCATGTCCGGGTCCTCCTCATGGTGCTCATGGTCGTCATGGTCGCGATCCGAGGATCGATCTCGCTTGCTCGCCTCCGCAGCGCTCTGCGTCACTGCAGCGACGGCGAAGACAATACAAACAGCCTGCAAGAATCGCCGCGCCACGCTCTTGCTGGCATGAAAGCTGCTCGCCGAAGGGAGTGCGTTCTGCTAGATCGCAGTCGGATTGTGTCTACACGGAGGTGAGCCCATGGGTGCCGCAATGATCGCCCTGCCGTTCGTCTTGTTTACGATGCTGTTCCTGCCTTGGGTCGCACTGCTGGCCGTGCCGCTGGCGACGGTGGCGGTCTCGGGCACGCTGATCGCGTCCGCGATGGGCCGCCGGTTCGCGGCCGCCCGAACGGTCGAAGTGCTCCAAGAGGGGCTACTTGCTCTGATGGGGCTCAGCCGCGAGCCGAGACTCGAAGCGTCGGTGCGCGGCGCCGTTGGACGTGCGCTCGGATTCGCGCCCGCCGGAACCCGCGCCAGCGCCTGTGCCTGCGTCAAGCCGTCGGGCGGATCCTTCGTCGGCATCTTGCGAATCTGGAACGCTCGCGGCCAGTACCTGCTGCGCACGCCCGGCAGCTCGGTGGCCGCCGTCGCCAACGCGATCGTCGAGCAGCTCAGTTCCTTCGGCGACCAGTTCCCGGCCCGCGAAGGTGCCGCCCTGGTGCGCGTCCATGAGTGCGACCCGCGAAACTGCCCGCTGCGGCAGGTTCGGCTGATGGCGCAAGCCCACGGCGCGATGGCCTGAAGCGAAGGGGTCGCCGAGGCCAAAGCCCTCGGCGCTGCCGCCACCGTTCCGACGTCCGTCGGGCTGGCGGCCACAGCCGGACCAGACATCGTACTTGCATGGAGGGCCGATAAGACGCAAAATCGTCCCTGTGAATAGCGACAGTTTGAAGTACGTCCTGCGCGAGTTCGCCGACCGCCCGCTGCCCGAAAGCCGGCCACGTGAACTCTCGTTGCCCACCGATTCCGGCAAGGTCATCGGCCTTTCCGGCGTACGCCGGTGCGGCAAGACCTTTCTCTTTTTCGACACTATCCGCCGC